>DATCYH010000523.1:0-4613 GCA_036570405.1 Nocardioides sp. | reverse complement strand
CGGTCCTGGCCGGCGGCCCCGAGGAGACCGTCGAGGTCGGCGAGGTCGCGCACGCGACCAGCGTCATGGGCCGCTACACCGAGCAAGGTGTGGTCGCCCGGCGTGACCGCACGCCCGACGAGTTGATCAACGAGATCCGCGAGTCCACCACCAAGCGTCGCACCGAGCTCCTCGACGACCCGCCCAGCGACGGCTCCGCGAAACCCGACCGCATCTTCGCCGGCGTGCCGTGGGACTGGAACACCTTGCTGCGCAACCGTCCGCTGGACGTGTGGATGCACGAGCAGGACGTGCGGCGTGCCGTCGGACGGCCGGGCAATCTCGACACCGCCGGGGCCAAGCACACTGCGGACTACATGTTGGACGCACTTCCGGTGATCGTCGGCAAGCGGGTCGCGCCCGCCACCGGGACCACCGTCGTCGTGGCGGTCGCGGGCAGCGACGAGCGGGCCGTGGCCATCGGTGAGGACGGCCGGGCGGCACCGGTGGAGGTCCCGTGGAACCCCACGGTGCGGATCGGCATGGGCCGCGAGGCATTCATCGTGATGGCCGGCGGACGCCGGGCGCCTGAAGGCATCGAGTTCCAGGGTGACGCCACCCTCGGCCAGGCCGTGGTCGATGCGTTCCGGACCACTCCGTGAGCAGCGCAACCTGGTCGCTCACGGATCTCGGCGACCAGAGTCGCAAGACCTTCCTGGTGACCGGCGTGACCAGCGGGTTGGGCCAGATCACCGCGACCGAGCTGGCCCGCAGGGGCGCACGGGTGGTGCTGGCGGCCCGGTCCGCCGACAAGCTCTCGACGCTCACATCGCAGTTGCGCAAGGAGATCCAGTCCGCCGATCTCGAAGAGCTCGTCGTCGACCTGGCCGATCTCTCCTCGGTCCGCGCCGCCGCGCAAGCCGCCACAGGGCTCGGGCCCATCGACGTACTCATCAACAACGCCGGGGTGATGGCCACGCCGCAGCGGACCACGGTCGACGGCCTCGACCTGCAGATGGCCACCAACCACTTCGGGCCGTTCCTGCTCACCGGACTGCTGCTGCCTCAGCTCATCGCCTCCGGAGACGGCCGCGTGGTCAGCGTGGCGTCGAGCGCACACCGGTGGGCGCCGTCGCCGCCCCTGCACGAGCCCCGGGTCCCGCTGAGGAAATATCGCCGCTGGCAGGTCTACGGCCAGTCCAAGCTGGCCAACCTGCTCTTCACCTATGAGTTCGACCGCCGCGCACGGCAGGCCGGGCTGCCGGTCAAGGCACTGGCCGCGCACCCCGGCTATTCGGCCACGCACCTGCTCGCGCACGGCCAGACCCTCAAGGGTTCGGGACCGGTCAGCAGCATCCTCGACGCGGCGATGAAGTTCGGCGCCCAACGTCCCGAGATGGGCGCGTTGCCGAGCCTGATGGCAGCGACCGAGGATCTTCCCGGAGGGACGTACGTCGGTCCCAACGGTCCCGGCGAGTTCCGCGGATTTCCGCACGTGGTCACCCCGCGCCGGATGGCGTTGGACGAGTCCGCACAGAAGCGGCTGTGGGAGATCAGCGAGGAGGCCGTCGGCTGGACCTGGCCAGGCGAGGTGTGACCTGATGAGGATCCGGCGCTTCTTCTCCCGCCCTCAACGAGCCCTGTTGGGTCCGGCGCCTGACTACTACGCGTGCTGGATGGAGAGTCTGCGAGACCGGGCCGACACGGTGATCGACACCGATCCGCAGACCGGGCGAATGATGTTCCACGAGTTGGAGGGGAGCTCATTGGCTCCCCCCGTGCTCATCACCATCACGCCGGAGGCGTTGAACCAGTACGTCGCCAAGATGATCCGCAGCGACGGCACGGTTTATGGACGCGCCCCCAAGAACGAAGCGCCCGAGACGGACACCCACCAGGAGGCGCTCACCCTGTTTCGCATCCATCTCGACGAGTTTCTCTTCACCAACGATGGCCCGGGACCCGGGCCGTGGCGACTGGACCCGGCCCGCTTCATGGTCCCTGCATAGCTCCACCTGCTGCCCGGTGGATCGGATGCAACCGACCACATCCACCACCCTCAGTCACCTGGACGAGGTCGGCCGCTCAGGGGGCCCGGTAGGCCTCGGAGCGATGCGCGACGCGGACGATGCCGACGACCCGAACCTCGTCGTCGATCTCGTAGATGATCCGATAGTCGCCGCGGCGGGCACTCCACAGGCCGGCGAACTCAGCCATGAGTCGCTTGCCGCGGCGTTGTGGGTTGTCCGCCAAAGCGACGAAGGCGAAGGTCACCAGTGCCTCGACGATCCGAGGTGGGACCTTGTGGAGGGACCGGACTGCCGCGGAGCTGAGGACCACTCGATAGGGACCGGACGTGCGTGACTCGCTCACTCGCGAGGCGCCAGGCCAAGGGCTTCTCGTGCCTGCGACTCGTCGAAGCCCGCGCCCTCGGCCAGCTCACGCCTCGCTTCGGCAATGTCGTCGTGGATGCCGGGGACGGCCTGCCAGTGGAGGGTCTCCTGAAGTGAGTCCCAGTCTTCGACGGAGATCAACATCGCGGCCGGTCGCCCGCGGCGGGTGATCGTGATCCGCTCATGCATGGTCACTGCCTCATCGACCAGCTCGTTGAGCTTGGCCTTGGCCTCGGTGAGCGGGATTGTCGTCATGATGCAATGCTAGCCGACAGACCCGAAAACAGGTCTGCTGTCGGTTTCAGCTTCGGGGTTGCAACCACGGGAGTCGGGCAGACTTGCCCGTGTGAAGCCGAAACTCATCGGGTCCCTCGCCAGCCTGGTCGCACTCGTCGTGGTCGCGGCCGCGATCGTCTTCGCCCTCAACCTGGTCAGCGACCCCGGGGACGTCGGCTCACCCGTCGGCAAGGCAGCCACCCCGCGCGAGCCGACCACGAGGAAGCAGGCCGACCCCAACGACACGGCGTACGACCCGGCCCTGAGCACGCCCGTCGAGGACAGCGTCTATCCCGACGTCGGCGACCCCGGCGTGGACGCCTTGCACTATGACCTCGACCTGTCCTGGGACCCGGTCAAGCGCGTCCTCACGGGGACCGCCGAGATCGCCTTCCGCTCCACGAAGGACCAGGCGGCGATCAAGCTCGACTTCGACGACCACCTGCGGGTCACCCAGACCACGCTGGACGGCGACGAGGTCGAGGTCGCCCACCGGGGCAAGGACCTGACGGTCAAGGCCGCGGTGAAGAAGGACGGCCGGCACCTCCTCGCGATCACCTACACCGGCACGCCCGAGCCCTGGCCCGCACCGACCGATCGCGGCGACTTCTCCACCACCGGGTTCACGATCACCGAGTCCGGCGATGTCTGGACGATGCAGGAGCCGCACGGCGCGTTCACCTGGTATCCCGTCAACGACCAGCCCGCCGACAAGGCGTTCTATGACTTCACGATCACCACCCCGTCGCCGCGGGTCGGCGTAGCCAACGGACAGCTGGCCTCGCGCACCGAGGTGGACTCGGACACGGTCACCGAGTGGCACCTGGACAGCGCCGCCTCGTCCTACCTGATCACCATTGCCATCGCCGACTACGAGATGACCGAGGACAAGTCGGCCAGCGGAGTGCCGTTGACCTACTGGACCGAGCCCGGCAACGCCGCACAGGCCGAGGCGATGGGCTACACGCCCGACGCGATCGAGTTCCTGGAGAAATATCTCGGCCCGTTCCCGTTCTCGTCGATGGGCTCGGTCGTCGTCGCCTCGCAGAGCGCGATGGAGACGCAGCAGATGATCACCTACGGCAACACGGCATACACGCTGTCCAACGACGTCGTCGTCCACGAGGTCGCCCACCAGTGGTACGGCGACATCGTGTCGCCCTCGGACTGGCGCGACGTGTGGATGAACGAGGGGATGGCGATTTAGCTCCAGCTGATCCACGAGGCCGAGGTCACCGGCCGGTCACTCGACGACTTGATGGACCTCCATGCCGACCCGGAGGCCAGTGAGCGCAAGGAGGCTGGTCCCCCCGGTGACTACGACCCGACGAAGTTCGGGCGCAGCAACATCTACTACGGCCCGGCGCTGATGTGGCACGAGCTGCGCAAGCAACTCGGCGACGAGGAGTTCTGGGCGATGGTCAAGAAGTGGCCGACCGTCGACCCGATGGGCAACCCCACGCGCAAGGAATATCTCGACTGGGTGGAGAAGGAGACCGGCGAGGAGCTGAGCGACTTCTTCGACGGATGGCTGAACGGCAAGAAGACGCCGGCGAGATCCTAGATCTGGCATAGCCTTCGGCCGTGAGCACCGAACGCCTGACCGCACACCAGCTGATCGACCTCGTCCTCGACGACGGCTCGTGGGTCTCCTGGGACACCCCGCCGGCACGCGCCGGCATCGACGGGGACTATGCCGACCAACTCGCCCGCGCCGAGGAGAAGTCGGGCGTCGACGAGTCGGTGATCACCGGTGAGGGACTGATCCGGGGACGACGGGTCGGCGTACTCGCCGGGGAGTTCACCTTCCTGGCCGGCTCCATCGGCCGCGACGCGGCGGACCGCCTGGTTGCCGGCATCGAGCGCGCCACGAGCCAAGGGCTGCCGCTGCTGGCGGCCCCGATCAGCGGCGGCACCCGCATGCAGGAGGGGACGCCCGCCGTCGTGCAGATGGTCCGCATCAGT
>DATCYH010000522.1:0-1926 GCA_036570405.1 Nocardioides sp. | reverse complement strand
CGAAAAGTTCCTGCGCACGATGCTGTCGGGCATCGGCCCGGTGCCGGCAGTCCTCTTCGTGGTCGCCGCCGACGACCCATGGATGCCGCAGGCCGCCGAGCACCTCGCCGCCCTGGACGCCTTGGGCGTGGCACACGGCGTGGTCGCGGTGACCCGCGCCGATCTGGCCGATCCGGCCCCGATGATGGCGCGAGCACGCGCGGAAGTGGACCGTACGTCGCTGCGCGGCGCCCCGGTGCTCGCCGTGAGTGGCGTGACCGGGCTCGGCATCGACGAATTGCGACAAGCACTCGAGCACCTGGTGACCGCGCTGCCGGCTCCCCCACCCGAGGCCGACGTGCGGCTCTGGGCAGACCGGATGTTCCACATTCGCGGGTCAGGAACGGTGTTGACCGGGACCTTGTCTGCCGGCACGATCACGGTCGGCGACCGGCTCGCCACCACTGACGGAACCGTGCGGGTGCGCGGCGTACAGGCTCTGGACCAGGATCGACAGTCGGTCTCCGGCGTGGCCCGAGTGGCCCTCAACCTCGCCGTCGACGACCGCGTCGAGCTGGCCCGCGACAGTGTGCTGTTCACCCCGGACCGCTGGCACGTGACGGATACGGTCGACGTGCGCCTGGTCGGTGATGAGGAGCCTCCCGAGAAGCCGGCGCTGCACATCGGTGCGCTGGCGGTGCCGGTGCGGGTGCGCAGCTTCGACTCGACCCACGCCCGGTTGAGTCTGGACCGACCGCTTCCCCTGCGCATCGGCGACCGCGCACTGCTGCGCGACCCCGGCAGCCGCCAGGTCTGGGGGCTCACCGTGCTGGACCCCTCCCCACCGCGGCTTCGACGACGCGGCGCCGGCACCCGCCGTGGCCTGGAGCTGGCGAAGGCCAGCGGCGAGGCGTCGCTCGCCGAAGAGCTGGACCGACGCGGGATTGCCTCGACCGAGCTGTTGCGACGTCTCGGGGTTGCTGTGCCAGCGGATGCCGGGCCGTGGCTGATCGGTGAGCGTGCGGCGGCGTTGGTGCAGGAGCGGATGGCCTCGGTGGTGCGCAAACACGACGCGGATCATCAGTTGGAGCCTGGTATGCCACTGCCTGCCCTGGCTCGCTCCCTTGGCCTGCCCTCCACTGACCTGGTGCCTCGGTTGGTGCCGGCTCCGCTGCGGCTCGAGGGCGGCAAGGTGCTCTCCACTCCGGTCCGGGTGGGCCTGCCCGACGACATCGAGCGGTCTCTGGCAACGCTCGAGATTGATCTCGCTGCGGCGCCCTTTGTCGCGCCGACCGCCGATCGTTTGCGCGAGCTCGGCCTGCACCGCAAGGCGATCGGCGTCGCTGCTCGTGCCGGTCGGTTGCTCGACCTGGGTGAGGGCATCGTGCTGCTGCCGGGTGCCGATGCGCTGGCTGTGCGCTGGCTCGGCGAACTGCCGCAACCGTTCACCACCAGCGAGGCTCGAGTCCGGCTGGGGACGAGTCGCCGGGTCGTATTGCCGTTGTTGGCGCAGCTGGATCGTGCTGGGCTGACGGTGCGGCATGAAGACGACCGGCGCAGTCTGGCGTGACATTGCGAAGGCTGTGACGCCGCACCGCGACGGTCATCACCGCTGGGTGAAGTGAGCAGGGTTGGGACGGCACCGTGAGGTCGGTGCGCGGGTGCAAGCCAACCGCCACGCCGAGAGCATCTCAGACCGTCGGCGCTGGGACATACTGGAGCTGACCCGCACGTGTAGGTCTCGGTCGCTGCCGGGCTCTTGCTCCTGATCCCGCTCATCGTGTTCATCCTCCAGAATCCGACGAAGGCCGAGGTCCAGTTCCTGGGGGTGGAGGGCACCCTGTTACGGGGCATGGCACTGCTGATCGCGGCCGTCACCGGCGGTGTGGTGGTAGCGATCGCCCGGGCCACCCAGCTACGCATGCACGCCCGCCGGAACAGGGATGC
>DATCYH010000521.1:0-3991 GCA_036570405.1 Nocardioides sp. | reverse complement strand
CTGGCCGCAGGGGAGATCGGCACGGTCTGGTTTGGCGACATCAGGCCCTTCGAATACCACCACGACGAGGACAAGACGGCCGCGGCGTTCAACGACCGTGGCTGGAACACTCTCGGCGACCTCGGGCATCTCGACGAGGAGGGCTATCTCTATCTGTCGGACCGTCGCACGGACCTGATCCTGTCCGGTGGAGTGAACATCTATCCCAGGGAGATCGAGGATGCGCTGGCCCTGCACCCTGCGGTGGCTGACGTCGCGGTCCTGGGCATCCCTGACGCCGAGTTCGGCCAGTCCGTGCATGCCGTCGTGGATCCCGCCGACGGCGTCGAGGCCGGGGCGGACCTCGAGCAGCTGCTCCGGGCACACCTGCGCGAGCAGATTGCTGGCTTCAAGGTCCCGCGGTCGTTCACATTCGGCCCCGTCCCACGTCTTCCGAGCGGCAAGATCCTGCGCCGGGAGCTCATCTCACGATTCGAGGACTGATCCATGGAAATGCGCTACCTGGGCCGCACCGGAGTGCAGGTCTCCTCCTACTGCCTCGGCGCCATGTCGTTCGGATCGATCGGCAACACCGACCGTGCCGAGTGCACTGCCATCATCGACAGGGCCCTCGAGGCCGGGATCAACTTCATCGACACCGCGGATGTCTATTCAGCCGGCGAGTCGGAGGAGATCGTCGGCGAGGCCCTCGGCAAGCGACGCGACGACGTGGTCCTGGCGACCAAGTTCTACAACCCGATGGGCCGCGAGCCGAACCGGCGTGGCGCCTCTCGCCGCTGGGTGATGCAAGCATGTGAGGAGAGCCTGCGCCGGCTCGGGACCGACCACATCGACCTCTACCAGGTGCACCGGCTCGACGAGCACACCGACCTGGAGGAGACCTTCGGTGCACTGTCGGACCTGGTCACCCAGGGCAAGGTGCGCATGGTCGGCACCTCGACCTTCCCGGCCGAGTGGATGGCGGAGTCCCAGTGGGTCGCAGACCGTCGCAACCTGGCCCGCCCGGTGTGCGAGCAGCCGCCCTACTCCATCTTCGTCCGGGGTCCCGAGCGCGACGTCTTCCCGACCGCCCAGCGCCACGGGATGGGCGTCATCGTCTGGGGCCCGCTCAACGGTGGCTGGCTCACCGGAAAGTACCGCTCCCACGACGCGGTCGAGGGGTCACGCTTCACCCGCATCGGCCGGGGTGCCTGGACCACCGAGAGCGCCGGGGCGGACGACAAGTTCGCACTGATCCCGCTGCTCGAGGAGATCGCCCGGGACGCGGGAACCGACCTGATCGGGCTCTCGCTGGCCTTCACCCAGGCCCATCCGGCGGTCACCTCCACGATCATCGGGCCGCGGACGCCGGAGCAGCTGGCAAGCCAGCTGGCCGTGGCTGACCTGCGTCTCTCGGCCGAGATCCTCGACCGGATCGACGAAGTGGTGACGCCGGGAACGAACGTCGACCGAGCGGACTACGCCTTCGAGCCGCAGGCGCTGCGACACCTCTCCCTGCGTCGCCGCTGACGCGGCGCGCACGCGGAGACGAGGCGACGGCCCGTTCCCTCTTCCGAGGGGCGGGCCGTCGTCGTTGTCCGGTGTGCAGCTGTCAGTGGGTCGACCATCCACCGTCGACGACCAGGGTGTGACCGGTCACGAAGGAAGAGGCATCGCTGGCCAGGAAGACCAGTGGTCCGTCGAGCTCATGCTCCTGTCCGGTGCGACGCATGGGCGTGCCACGGAGCACGCGCTGCAGGCCCTTCTCGTCGGCGAAGAGCGGATCCGCCATCTCCGAGGAGAAATAGCCCGGCGCGATCGCGTTGACCCGCACTCCGTGCCGGCCCCACTGGCCGGCCAGGTCACGGGTGAGGTTGACGACGCCGGCCTTCGAAGCGGCGTAGTTGGCGTTCGGGAGCGGGTAGGAGGAACTGAGGCCGAAGATCGACGCAGTGTTGATGATCGAGCCCTGCCCTGCCTCGATCATCGGGCGGGCGGCCAAGCGGGCCAGGTTGTAGACGGAGACCAGGTTGACCTCCAGCACGTAGCGGAAGTTGTCCAGGTCCTCGTCCAGGGCGGTGTCGTTCGTGCCGAGCCCGGCGTTGTTGACCAGCACGTCGATGCGCCCGTGCTCGGCGACGACCTGGTCGATCATGGCCCGGCAGGCCACATCGTCCGTGACGTCCAGGGCGTGTGGCACCAGGCCGGGGCACTCCTCGGCCAGTTCATCGAGGCGCTCCTTGCGCCGGGCCGCGGCGATCACCTGGGCGCCGGCAGCGTGCAGGACGCGGGCGAACTGTCGCCCGAGCCCGCTCGAGGCCCCAGTGACGATCGCGACGCGACCAGTGACGTCGAACCGTGGGACGTGCACGGGCTGCTCTGTGGGTGCTGACATCGGATCTCCAGGTGGGTCGGTGAGGGGAACGGTGGCCAAGGGATGGGGACGCAGGGTTTAAAAGTGCAATCAGTTTACTATATGATGTGATTCTCCCGTCGACCGAAGGAAACCCATGGCCAACGTTCCCACCGAGGACCAGGAGCAACTGCGCGAGGTCACCCGCAGGTTCCTGGCAGACAAGGCCTCGCCCGAGGCCATGCGCGCACTCGTCGAGTCCGGTGCCCGACGCGATGACACGGTGTGGACGCAGATGGCGACCCAGTTGGGGCTGCACGGCCTGGCTGTCCCCGAGGAGTTCGGCGGTGCTGGTCTCGGTCCCGTCGAACTCGGCATCGTGCTCGAGGAGATGGGGCGCGCGGTCTTCGTCGGGCCCTTCTTCTCCACAGTCGCCGTTGCAGGCCAACTGCTCACGGCAGTCGATGACGCCGAAGCCCAAGTCGCCTGGCTGCCCGGCATCGTCGACGGCTCGCTGACTGCGACCGTCGCTATCTCCGACGCCGACGGCTCCTTCGACCTCTCCGGTGTCGCGACGCAGGCTGTCGAGGGTGCCGACGGATGGGCACTCACCGGCGTGAAGGAGTTCGTGATCGACGGAGCGCGGGCCGACCTGGTCCTGGTCGCCGCGCGGATCGGTGACGAGGTCGGCCTCTTTGCCTGTGAAGGGGCCACCGACGGCTTGGTTCGCGAACAGGTCGACGGCCTCGACCCCACCCGGCCCTTCGCCCGACTCGTCCTCGACGCGGTGCCTGCGCGCCGCATCGGTGGAGACGTCGCAGAGGTGCTCAGGCATGTCGGCGATCTCGTCGCTGCAGCGCTCGCGTGCGAGCAGGTCGGGGGCGCATCCCGTGCCCTCGAGATGGCCGTCGACTATGCCAAGATCAGGGAGCAGTTCGGTCGTCCGATCGGATCCTTCCAGGCCATCAAGCACAAGTGCGCAGACCTCCTGGTCGAGATCGAGTCCGGCCGATCGGCGGCGCTCGCTGCGGTCGACCTCCTCGCTGGGGCGGATGAGGAGGGCCCGGTGGCCGCCGCAGTCGCGCAGGCATGGTGCGCCGCGGCGTACACCCACGCAGCCAAGGAGAACATCCAGATCCACGGTGGCATCGGCTACACGTGGGAGCACGACGCGCACTTCCACCTCAAGCGCGCCAAGTCGTCCGAGCTGTTGCTCGGCACCACCGCCCAGCACCGTGTCCGTGTGGCCGCCCTGGCCGGAATTCGGGAGAACTGAGATGACCACGCCGACCATCGAGAACACCGTCCGTCCCGGCGCCGAGGCGACCGACGAGGAGTTCCGGCTGCGGATGCGCGCCTTCCTCGCCGACAACGCGCCGGGCAAGCGCCCGCGCGATCCTGCAGGAAAGGTGACCTGGACCAAGTCCTGGCACGCGACGCTCTTCGACAACGGGTACGCCGGCCCCAGCTGGCCGGTCGAGCACGGCGGGATGGCCCTCGATTTCGCCCGCCAGGTGATCTATCAGGAGGAGATCGCCCGCGCCAAGGTGCCGGGTCCTCTCGGCACCGGCCTGGGCATCGTGGCTCCCACGATCATCAGCTACGGAAGCCCCGACCAGCAGGCGCGATGGCTGCCTTCGATGCTGCGGGCCGACAAGG
>DATCYH010000520.1:0-4552 GCA_036570405.1 Nocardioides sp. | reverse complement strand
AACCATCGGCCCGCGCTCGGTGTCGGCGAAGCTGATGTTCGGGTCCGGCACACCGGGCGCGTTCACGAACGAGACGAAGCGGGACAGTTTCTCCTCGTCCTCGATGGTCGCCTTCCACTCGTCGAAGTAGGTCTCCACGTGGCGGGCCATCTCAGCCTCGAGCTCGGCCCCCAGGCCCAGGGCGTCGTCGATGACGATCTCGCGAACCCGGTCGAGACCACCGTCGATGGTGCCCAGCCAGGTGGAGGTGCGCTGGAGCCGGTCGGCGGTGCGGATGTAGTACATCAGGAACCGGTCGAGATAGCGGACCAGATCCTCGCCGGAGACATCGGAGACGAGCAGTTGCGCGTGCGCCGGGATGGCACCGCCGTTGCCGCAGACATAAAGGTTCCAACCCTTCTCGGTGGCGATCACCCCGAAGTCCTTGCCGCGCGCCTCCGCACACTCGCGGGCACATCCGGAGACGCCGCCCTTGAGCTTGTGCGGGCTGCGCAGGCCGCGATAGCGCAGTTCCAGGTCGATCGCCATCTGGACCGAGTCCTGTACGCCGTAGCGGCACCAGGTCGATCCCACGCAGGACTTCACCGTCCGCAGCGACTTGCCATAGGCGTGGCCCGACTCGAAGCCGGCGTCGACCAGGCGCTTCCAGATCTTCGGCAGTTCCTCCATCCGGGCACCGAACAGGTCGATCCGCTGCCCGCCGGTGATCTTGGTGTAGAGGTTGAAGTCGCGAGCCACCTCACCGATCACGATCAGCTTGTCCGGGGTGATCTCGCCGCCGGGGATGCGCGGCACCACCGAATAGGTTCCGTTGCGCTGAATGTTGGCCAGGTAGGCGTCGTTGGTGTCCTGCAGGTTCGCAGTCGTCGGGTCGAGCACGTGTCCGTTGAACTGGCTGGCCAGGATGCTGGCGACCGCGGGCTTGCAGATGTCGCACCCGCGGCCACGACCGTGGGCGGTGACGATGTCGTCGAAACGCTGGAAGCCGTGGATCGCGATCACGTCGAAGAGCTCTTGGCGGGTCAGGTCGAAGTGCTCACAGATGCCCTTGTTCACCACGGCACCGGAGGCTTCGAGGCGTTCCGCGAGCAGGTTCTTCACGATCGGCACGCACGATCCGCACACGGTGCCGGCCTTGGTGCAGGACTTCACACAGGGCAGGTCCGCGCAGCCCTTGTCGTCGATGGTCGCGCAGATGGAGCCTTTGGTGATGTTGTTGCACGAGCAGACGACGGCTTCGTCGGGCATGCCGAAGATGTTGTTGCACGAGCAGACGACGGCTTCGTCGGGCATGCCGATCTTGGTCGCGCCACCGGTGCGGGCCGCGGGGAGGATCAGCTCCTCCGGGTTCTCCGGAAGTGTCATCCCCGAGGAAACCATCGGGCGGAGGATGCCGTACGCCGATGCGTCCCCGACCAGGATGCCGCCGAGGAGGACGAAACCACCCTCCGGCTCGTCCTTCTCAAGGACGACGAGCTTCTTGTAGACGCCGCCCACCGCGTCGGCGAAGACCAGCTCGAGGGCACCCGGGGTGGTCGCGAACGCGTCCCCGAAGGAGGCCACGTCGACGCCGAGCAGCTTCAGCTTGGTGGACATGTCGGCACCCTCGAAGGCTGCCGCGCTCTTCTCGCTGACCAGGTGGTCGGCCATGATCTCGGCCATCTGATAACCGGGGGCAACCAGGCCATACATCTTCCCGGCCGGTGCCGCGCACTCGCCGATCGCATAGATCGCCGGATCACTGGACTGGAGCTGCTCGTTCACCAGGATGCCGCCGCGCTCGGCGACCTCGATGCCACAGTCGCGGGCGAGCTGGTCACGGGGTCGGATGCCGGCGGAGAAGACCACCAGGTCGACGTCGAGCGGGGTGTCGTCGTCCTTGAACTTGAGACCGCTGACCTTGCCGCCGGTCCCGTCGGAGTCGTCACCGACGATCCGCTCGGTCAGCACCGAGGTGTGTACGCCGAGCCCGAGGTTCTCGATGTGCCGCTTGAGCGTGGCGCCACCGGCATCGTCGACCTGCACCGCCATCAGGCGAGGCGCCATCTCGACGACGTGGGCCTCGATCCCCAACTGGTGCAGGGCATTGGCTGCCTCCAGGCCGAGCAGGCCACCACCGATGACGACGCCCGCCCTGGCAGTCTTGGCTGCCTCGCGGATCGCCTCGAGGTCCTCGATCGTGCGATAGACGAAGACGTTGTCGAGGTCCTTGCCGGGCACCGGCGGCACGAAGGGCGCCGCCCCGGTGGCCATCACGGCGATGTCGAAGCCGATCACCTCGCCGGTGCCGAGCCTGACGGTGCGCGCGTCGCGGTCGATCGAAGTGACCGCGGTGTCGAGGACCAGCCGCACCCGCGGGTCGTCGTACTCGCCGTCGGGGAGGAAGGAGAGCTGCTCGGCGCCGACCTCGAAGAAGCTGGTGAGAGCGACCCGGTCGTACGCCGCCCGCGGCTCCTCGCCGACCACCACGATGTCAAAGCGTTCCGTGACGCCACGTTCGATGGCGGCCTGGACGAAGCGGTGACCGACCATGCCGTTCCCGATCACGACGAGGGTCTTGCGTGTGCTCATTGCGAGGTCCTTCCCACTCAGCCTTGCGCTGTGGAAAGAAACCTATGAGCCGCGTGTTG
This sequence comes from Nocardioides sp., assembly GCA_036570405.1. Classification (GTDB taxonomy): domain Bacteria; phylum Actinomycetota; class Actinomycetes; order Propionibacteriales; family Nocardioidaceae; genus Nocardioides. The sequence continues at coordinate 1,922 of DATCYH010000520.1, read as the reverse complement.
TCTCCCCGTTTCTGTTTGTTTCGGGGAGGAAAACCCTTGCTCACCAACGCGCGGGATCGCACCTTCCGTCGTCTCGGACTACGGCGTCAGGACACGGGCTGGGCGCTCGGCTCACCAAGCAGCTGCTCGACCACCGAGCGGCAGCCACCGCAACCGGTGGTGGCTCGGGTGGCGCCACGCACCTCGTCGAGCGACTGGCAGGCCCGGATCCGACCGGCACTGACTCCCGCGCAGGCACAGACCTCCGCCTCGTCCGGCAGCTCGGCGGCCTGCTCGTCGCTGGCCCGTTCGGCCATCAGCAGCTCACCCGGCTCGTTCGCCCCGAGGATGGTGCGCCGGTCGTGCAGCTGGGTGATCAGCCCGACCCGGGACAGGTCGCCGACCAGGGCGGCGGCGACGATGACGCCGCCCTGGACGACGAGCTTTCGGTGGGTGCCGGCGATCGGGTTCGTCACCTCGACCACCTCACCGTCGGTGCGCTCCGGCTCCCCGAGGACGGCTACCTCGAGTTCGGAGGCACGCAGTCGGGCCACGGAGCGCGACCCGTCGTAGGTCTGGTCGGAGCCGGTCAGGATCTCGGCGAGTACGACGGCCTGCTCCCACGCCGGCGGCACGAACCCGGTGGTCCTGCCACCGAACTCGGCACAGTCACCGATCGCATGGACCCGCGGATCCGTGATGGAGGCCAGCGCCGAGTCGACGACGACGCCGCGCCGGCAGTAGAGCCCCGCGCCGCGGGCCAGCGCCGTCGACGGTCGCCCACCGGCAGTCAGCACGATCAGGTCCGCGTCCAGCGTGTAGCCGTTGTCGAGCCGAAGGCCGTCCTCGGTCAACCGCACCGCACGGGCACCGGTGTAGACCGCAGTGCCGAGCTTCTTCAGGCCCCGCTTGAGGATCGAGCCTCCCCGTTCGTCCAGTTGGGTGGACAGCAGGTGGTCGGTCCCTTCGACGATCTCGGTGTCCACGCCTCGCACGCTCAGCGCCCGCGCGACCTGGATCCCGAGCAAGCCTCCCCCGACCACGACCGCACGGCGCGCAGTGGGCAACGTCGCGAGCAGCCGATCGCAGTCGACCAGGCTCCGGAACGCGTGCACCTTCGGGTGCAACTGCCCGTCCATCTGCACCAGACCCCGGATCGGCGGCAGTGTCGGGATGGCACCTGTCGCCAGCACCAGCTTGTCGAACCCGATCACCGTCCCGTCCACGAGCATCACGTCCGAGCGCTCACGGTCAATGCCCAGCACGCGACTCCCCAGGCGCAGGTCCACCCCCACCGACGCATGCCACTCCGGCGACCGCATGGTCAGTGCCTCACGCGTGTGCGTCCCCTCGAGGACCGCGGAGAGCAGGATCCGGTTGTACGCCGGCATCTCCTCGTCACCGAGCACCGTGATGTGGCCTTGATATCGCCGCGCGACGAGCATCTCAACGAGCCGCGTGGCCGCCATCCCGTTTCCGACGATCACCAACCGTTCCGGAGTCGTCATACGAGCCTCCGGGGTGTGTCAGACGTCAACTCACGACGGGTCGGCGGGGGTTGGGATGTGTATTCACGACGGGTCGGCGAAGGTTGGGGGGTGAACTCGCGACGGGTCGGCGTCGAGACCTGCACGGCGCACGCCTTGAACTCGGGCATCCGCGACGCCGGGTCGAGCGCATCGTTGGTGAGCAGGTTCGCGCCGACCCAGTGGAACGGCACGAAGACGGTGTCCGGACGGATCGTGCTGACCACCCGCGCGGGAGCCACCATCGAGCCACGCCGGGTGGTGAGCCGGACCGGCTCGCCGTCGACCACCCCACACCGTCCGGCCAGCATGGGGTGCAGCTCCACGAAGGGACCGTCGTCAGGCAGGTCACGGATCCGGCGGGTCTGGGCGCCGGACTGGTACTGCGCGAGCACCCGCCCGGTCGTCAACGTCACC
>DATCYH010000519.1:0-1708 GCA_036570405.1 Nocardioides sp. | reverse complement strand
ACTTCCTCCAGGCGGTTGCCGCGGACGACGGGTTGAACGAACTAGATGTCGTCGTTGCCTGGGCCAAACGGTCAGGTCTAAGGCGCGTCCGCCCGCATATTGAGTCCGTCCGCGACCGACCCGGGACGACGCGCCTGATCGTTGGCATCGATGAGGGCGGCGCCACACGGCAGGGGCTCGAGCTCGCCCGGGAGATCTTCACGACGGTGCACGTCTTCCACGACAACAGCTGGAGGACGTTCCATCCGAAGATCTACCTAGGTGTCGGTGGTGACAGAGCCCGCCTGCTCGTCGGGTCGAACAATCTCACTGCCGGTGGGGTCTTCTACAACTACGAGGCCGCGCTGGAATGCGTGCTGTCGCTGCCGGAAGACCAAGGGCTCGTCGATGAGGTCCGCGCCTACATCGATCGCCTCTATGCGGACGGCGAGGTCTGCAAGCCGCTCAATGACGATCTGCTCAAGGAGCTAATCAACAACCCTCGGTACCGGGTGAGGGATGAGGATGCCAGCAAGACAGCTGGGAAACATGCGCCCGACGATGACGAGCCGCCCGAAGATGTCGACCTTGAGCCTGGCGATCCCGAACCTGCCCCGGGCTCGATCTTCGGCAAGAGAGCCGAACCGAAGCGTGCCGACCCGATTCCAGCGAAGGCCGCAGCGAAGAAGGCATTGGCGCCGAAGAAAGCAGCGGCGAAGTTGCCTCCACCTGGCAAGAAGGCTGCTCCAGCGAAGGCTGCTGCGAAGAAGATGGCTCCGGCGGCGGCACCCGGGGTTCAGGGCGTCCTCAAGCGATGGTTCCGTGAGATGGACGGCACGGCGGCTCAACATCCGCCCAACCCGAACACTCACCCCACGCACAACCTTCGGCTCACCCTCGGCAAGCCGCGGCAGCCGATCAACAAGTACACGTGGCACCGCCACGAGATGTTCGGGCATCTCGGATGGAACCCAGAGGTGCGGGACGGCGAGCAGGTCGAGGTCGCGCACGGACAGTTCCGGGTGATCGAGATGGGTGTCGACCGCGGCGTGCACACAATCGAGATCTCGCATGCGCCGCACCGCGAGGAGGGCCAGAACAACATCCCGACCGTCCTCCATTGGGGAACGGTGGAACCGCTGCTCGCAGCGACCGACCACACCGGTCGGCATGTGATCATCGAGCGCCTCGCGGACGGGACATTCACGCTGGAGATCACTGCAACGCAGCCGACGATTCAGGATCACATCGGCTGACCTGGTCTACGAAAGCGCCAATGCCGGGTTAGTCCAGTCGGAGACCTCGGAGTTTGAGTCGACAAGACGGTCAGTCGGGAGCGCCGCCAGTGTCGAGGATTCCGAAGATGTCCTCTTCCCGGAGCTGACGGGACAGTTCGGCGATCTCCTCGAGCCGGGCCCGGGCTGAGGCGAGCACCCACGGGTCCGCTTGCTCGAGCGTCCGGTCGGCGAGCGCGGCAACCTGGTCGACCACTCCACCGTCGCCGAACACCCGCTGGACGACCACCGTCGCCGTCGAACACGCGTCGCGGACCTCAAGCGGGGTGATCGCCGGAGGGGCAACGGAGGCACGCTCGCCGCTGGCGATGTGGCCGTAGCGGGCCTTGTAGTCGTCGGTCGTCGGTGCATCCGCAGCAACGAGGGTGGCGGAGTCGAGAACCCGGAACCGGTCGGGGCGTCGCAACATCCGCCACCAGGTCTCCCAGATCGAG
>DATCYH010000518.1:0-3949 GCA_036570405.1 Nocardioides sp. | reverse complement strand
GTGATGGGTCACGATGTCGGTCTCGATGGAACCGAGGGAGGTGAGCACCGTGCGCTCCTCGGGCATTGTTCCCTCCATGATGATGGCCACCGGAGTCTCGGGGCTGCGGCCGTGCTCGACGAGGGCCGCAGCGATCGCTGGCGCGTTCTGCACGGCCATCAGCAGCACGATGGTTCCCTGCATCTGCGCCACGGCGGACCAGTTGACCAGCGACTCGTCGTGGCCCGGCGGGAGGTGACCCGAGATCACGCTGAACTCGTGGGTGACGCCACGGTGGGTGACCGGGATGCCGGCCCGCGCGGGGACCGCGATCGCGGACGAGAGGCCGGGAATGACCTCGACAGACACTCCGGCAGCACGGCAGGCGATCACTTCCTCATAGCCTCTTCCGAAGACGAAGTTGTCGCCTCCCTTGAACCGGACGACCCGCTTGCCCTGCCTGGCCCGTTCGACGATCACCTCGTTGATGAACTTCTGGGTGGCCGAGCGGCCGCGCGGCAGCTTGGCCACGTCGATGAGCTCGGTGTCGGCGGAGAGCTCGTCGAGGAGCTCGCGCGGGGCCAGGCGATCGGCGACCACCACGTCGGCGGACGAGAGCGCGTGGCGAGCGGCCACGGTGACCAGGTCGGGGGACCCGGGGCCGCCGCCAACGAGCACGACGCCCGGGGCCCGTTCACGGGTGGAGGTGATCACGCCCTCGCGGAGTGCGGTGATGATCTCGTCGCGGATCGTCGCCGACCGGCGTGGCTCCCGGTCGCCGAGCACCGCGACGGTGACAGACCCGTGCCGACCGGTGGCGGGGGTCCAGGCCGTCGCCGCGCGGGCATCGTCACTGCGGACACAGAAGATGCGGCGCTCCTCGGCCGCCTCGGCGACCGCTGCGTTCGTCGAGGGGTCGTCGGTGGCCGCGATGGCATACCAGGCCTCGTCGAGGTCCGAGGGCACGAACTCGCGCAGCTCGATGCTGATCTCGTTGCCGAGTCCCTCGATGGCCGGGGTCACCGCGCGGGAGACAAGGAGCACTTCGGCGCCGGCCGCCACCAGTGCCGGGACGCGACGCTGTGCCACGTGGCCGCCCCCGACGACGACGACCTTGCGACCGGCCAGGCGCAGGCCGGAGGGATAGGGGACGAAGTCGGTCATCAGTCGTCCTTGTTCGCCACGCCGGCGGAGTCGAAGGTGGCCATCTCGTCGAGGACCAGGGCTGCCGCGCGGACCAGTGGGAAGGCGAGTGCTGCACCGCTGCCCTCGCCGAGGCGCAGGTCCAGGTCCACCAACGGGCGCAGGGCGAGGTTCTCGAGCGCAATGCGGTGGCCGGGCTCCACGCTGCGGTGGCCAGCCAGGCAATAGCCGACCGCCTCGCCCGAGAGACAATGCGCGACCAGCGCGGCTGACCCGGCGATGACGCCGTCGAGGATGACCGGCAGTCTGCGGGCGGCGGCTCCCAGGATGAAGCCCACCAGCCCGGCATGCTCCAGGCCACCCACCTCGGCCAGGACCGCGATCGGGTCCGCGCCCGGTTCCAGCCGGGCCACCGCGTCCGCGACCACCCGGGTCTTTAGGGCCAGGGTCTCGTCGTCGATGCCGGTCCCCCGGCCGGTCACGATCTCAGCCGGCGTCCCAGTCATCGCGGCCAAGAGGCACGCCGACGGGGTGGTGTTGCCGATCCCCATGTCCCCGGTGAGGAGGATGTCGTGGCCGGCGTCAGCGAGTGCGTTGGCGACATCGATGCCCACGGCTATCGCCTGCTCCGCCTCGTCCCGACTCATCGCGGGCCCCTGGGACAGGTCGGCCGTTCCCCGGCGCACGTTCCTGGCCAGGACAACCTCGTCGCCGTGGACCTCGGAGGCAACACCGACGTCGATCACCCTGACCACCGCTCCGCAGGCACGGGCAAGCACGTTGACCGCGGCACCCCCGGCCCGGAAGTTCTCCACCATGCCGAAGGTGACCTCCTGGGGCCACGGCGAGACACCTTGGGCCAGGACGCCGTGATCACCGGCGAAGACCGCGACCGCCGGGCTGGCGGGTGCCGGCGGCGGGCAGCAGTTCGAGATGCCGGCGAGCTGGATGGAGACCTCTTCAAGCACGCCGAGGGCTCCGGCCGGCTTGGTCAGCTGCGCCTGGTGCTCGCGGGCCTGCTGCATTGCCGTCTGGGAGAGAGGCGCAATGGCGGCGAGGGTGGACTCGATCTGTTCGCGTGGTGAGGTCACGGTGTCGATTCTCCCCGATGTGGCGACCCGACGACGACACGGTGACATCCCTTCCACGTGGCGGACGCTGGAGGTGTTGGCTAGGTTCGGGTGCATGAGCATCGAGCGCCCCGTCAGCCCGAATCCCTACGACCTGCTCCCGGCCACGGCCCGGTTCACGGTGACCAGCACCGATGTCACCGACGGTCAGCCGCTCAAGGACGACCAGGTGGCCGCCCACGGCAACACGTCACCCCAGCTGTCCTGGAGCGTCGTGCCGGAGGGCACCAAGTCGTTCGTGGTGACCTGTTTCGATCCGGATGCCCCCACTCCCAGTGGCTTCTGGCACTGGGTCCTGGTCGACATCCCCGCCGAGGTGACCTCGCTCGACACCGGCGCTGCGGCCGGCGATCTCCCGGGCAACGCGTTCCACGTGCGCAACGACGGGGGCGAGTCGGGCTTCATGGGGGCGGCTCCCCCGGAGGGTGACCAGGTGCACCGCTACTTCTTCGTCGTCCACGCTGTCGGCGAGGAGAGCCTGGGCGTGGACCCGGAGGCCTCTGCCGCAGTGGTGTCGTTCAATTTGGCTTTCAAGACCCTGGACCGAGCGATCATCACCGGCACCTACCAGCACTGATCAGCTCCCTCTCCGAGCCGGTCGAGGCAGGTCACTCCTGGGGCGCCTTGCGCTGCACCTCGTACATCCTTTCGCGGGCGACGTAGCCGAAGTCGGTGTTGGTGCGATACATCGCGTGGTTCTCCGGCTCGGTCCAGGTGTGCAGGGCACGTCGCTCGGGATGGTTGCGGGTGAGGACCTGCAGGGTGGCCAGTTTCAGGCGCGTGCCCAGTCGGCGCCCGCGGTGCTCGGGCATCACCAGGGTGTCGTCCTGCATGGCCAGCTCACCTCCACGGGGCAGCACCAGCATCGAGTAGCCACCCATGACTCCGTCGACGCGTCGCCGCGCGGCAGCAACGATGCTGATCCAGCCCGCTGCGACCCGGTCCTCATCCGTGCGCAGCCTGGTCTCGTCGACCACGTGGGGGAGGTAGTCGATCTCGCCGGACGGGACGTCGCGGGCCATTTGGGTGCGCATCTCACAGAATGCCTCGACATGCTCGTCCGGGCACCGCTCGCCCCACATCACCACGTCGTAGTCCTCGGAGGCCACGTGGGCCGCGTCGAGGTCCGCGAGGCACTCGTCGGCCACGGGCAGGTCGAGGACCAGGTGGTCCTCCTGGTGGACCGTCGAGAGACCGAACCGGGCACCGAAGAGGAGCGCGGGGCTCTCCTCGGGCGAGTTCCCGAACGGGACGTAGGCCTCGCACACACGGTGGTCCGCTTCTCTGCCGCACAGATCCGCTCGACCTCCCGGAACAGTCCGGTGCCGACGCCAGTTCTGCGCTGGTCGGGGTGCACGTTGATCTCGACCGAGGCCAGGTGCGTGTTGTCCTGCAGGGACATGTGGAGCTCGGCGATGCCGAGGTAGTCACCGGCGCTCGAGAGTGCCGCCAGCCGGGTGGTTCGGTGGTAGGGGCTGGGCCCCAGGAGCGCTGAACGCTCGAACGACTCGAAGGTCCGCTCCCAGCCGAACGGCCGGTCATGACGCACGGTGTCCTGCTCGACCCGGAACCATGCATGGCGGGCGTTGGCATCCTGGGCGTCGATCTCGGTGATCTCCATGCTGCACAGCCAACCCGCCGCGGACCACGGCTGGCAAACGGTTTGCTCAGCACGCGGCGTAGTCCCGTGGCGAACT
>DATCYH010000517.1:0-7621 GCA_036570405.1 Nocardioides sp. | reverse complement strand
CGAGCCTGTGGAGCCAGCTGCAGTCGGAGATCGAGTCGGCCGACTCGATCGACGTCGTGATGGCGTTCATTCGCCGCAGCGGGATCTCACCGCTGCTAAGCGCGCTCCGCCGCCACACCGAAGCCGGCAAGGCGCTGCGCGTCCTCACCACCACCTACACCGGCTCCACCGAGGGTCGGGCCCTCGACCAGCTGGCCGACCTGGGCGCCGACGTCCGCATCTCCTACGACCTCGGCAGCACCCGCCTCCACGCCAAGGCCTGGGTGTTCCACCGGCGCTCCGGCTTCGCCACCGCCTACGTCGGCTCCTCCAACCTCACCCAGCAGGCGCAGGTCACGGGGCTGGAGTGGAACGTCCGGGCCTCGGCCGCCCGCAACCCCGACATCGTCGACAAGTTCAAGGCGGTGTTCGACAGCTACTGGGAGGCCGGCGACTTCGTCCCCTACGACGCCGCCGAGTTCGAAGTCGAGCAAGCCCGCACCGGCCGCACAGACAGCGGCCCCCTCGTCATCCTCAGCCCGATCGAGCTGCGCCCGGCGCCGTTCCAGGAGCGACTGCTCGAGCAGATCGACGTCGCCCGGGAGAAGGGCCACCACCGCAACCTCCTCGTGGCCGCCACCGGCACGGGCAAGACCGTGATGGCCGCCGTCGACTACGCCCGCCTCCGCCAGCGGCTCCCCCGCGCTCGCCTGCTGTTCATCGCCCACCGCGAGGAGATCCTCGACCAGAGCGTCGCCACCTTCCGCTACGCCCTGCGCGACGCCTCCTTCGGCGAGAAGTGGGTCGGCCGCTCGAGGCCGCAGCGCTTCGAGCACGTCTTCGCCTCGATCCAGAGCCTCAACGCCAGCGGCCTGACCGACCTGCCAGCCGACCACTTCGACGTGGTGATCGTCGACGAGTTCCACCACGCCGCGGCACCGTCGTACGAGAGGGTGCTAGACCACCTCGCCCCCGTCGAGCTGCTCGGCCTCACTGCCACCCCCGAGCGCAGCGACGGCCTGCCCATCCTCCACTGGTTCGACGACCGCATCGCCGCCGAGCTGCGCCTCTGGGACGCCATCGATCAGCAGCAGCTGGCGCCGTTCATGTACTTCGGCATCCACGACGGCCTCGACCTGACCGACATCCCCTGGAAGCGGGGCCGGGGCTACGACGTCGAGGCGCTCAGCGCCGCCTACACCAGCTCCGACGCCTGGGCTCGCCTCGTCGTGCAGCAGGTGGCCCAGCACGCCGAGCCGGCCACGATGCGCTGCCTCGGGTTCTGCGTGAGCATCGACCACGCTCGCTTCATGGCCCGCCACTTCACCAAGCACGGCATCCCGTCGGTGGCGGTGTGGGGCGACAGCCCCCGCGACGAGCGCCACGCCGCCCTGCGAGACCTGGCCGCCGGTGCGGTGCGGGCGGTGTTGTCCGTCGACCTGTTCAACGAGGGCGTCGACGTGCCCGCCGTCGACACCGTCCTCATGCTGCGCCCCACCGAGAGCCCCACGCTGTTCCTCCAGCAGCTCGGCCGGGGCCTGCGCCGCGCCCCGGGCAAGGGGTTCTGCACGGTCCTCGACTTCGTGGGCACCCACCGCCGCGAGTTCCGCTTCGACCGCCGGTACCGGGCACTGCTCGGCGGCACCCGCCGGGAGCTCGAGCGCACGGTGCAGCAGCAGTTCCCGTTCCTGCCGGCCGGCTGCCACGTGCAGCTCGACCAGAAGGCAACCGAGATCGTCATGCGCAGCCTGCGGGAGGCCATCCCGTCGCGCTGGCCGAGCAAGGTGGAGGAGCTGCGGTCCCTGCGCCAGGTGCACCCCGACGTCGACCTGGCCGGCTTCCTCAACGAGTCCGGCCTCGAGCTCGACGACGTCTACGACGGCTCCAAGTCCTGGTCCGACCTCCAAGCCGCCGCCGGCGCCCCCGTCCTCCCCGACGGCCCCAACGAGACCGAGCTGCGACGGGCCGTCGGCCGCCTCCTGCACATCGACGACAACGAGCGCATCGCCACCTACCAGCACCTCCTCGCAGCGACGACAGCCCCGTCGGTCGACGAGATGCCCGAGCGGGAGCGACGCCTCGTCCGCATGCTCGTCGCCGCCCTCGTCGGCCGGGCCATCACCAAGAACACGAGCCTCCAGGAGGCGCTCGACCTGCTGTGGGCCCACCCGCAGGTGCGCGCCGAGCTGCGCCAGCTCCTGGCGGTGCTCGACGCTCAGGTCGACCACCTCCACGCACCGCTCGCCACGCATCCCGATGTGCCTCTGCAGGTGCATGGCCGCTACAGCCGCATCGAGATCCTGGCCGCCTTCGGCATCGGAACTGGCGCCAAGATCGCGTCCTGGCAGAGCGGTGTGTACGAAGCCAAGGACGCCGACGCCGAGCTGCTCGCCTTCACGCTCGACAAGAGCAGCGGCAGCTTCTCCCCCACCACCCGCTACCGCGACTACGCCATCAGCCGCACCCTCATCCACTGGGAGAGCCAGTCGATCACCCGGGCCGACAGCCCCACCGGCCTCCGCTACCGCAACCACGAGCGAGACGGCCGCTCGATCATGCTCTTCACCCGCCTGAGAGCCGACGACCGAGCCTTCTGGTTCCTCGGCCCCGCCCGCTACATCCGCCACGAAGGCGAGAAGCCCATGGCCATCACCTGGGAGCTCGCCCACGCGTTGCCTGGAGACCTGTACGCATCGTTCGCTGCGGCCGTCGGGTGACGTCCGTAAAGCTGGCCAGCACGACCGTCAGGTGCTGACGGTCAGGATCTCGACGGCGCTACAGACCGGTCCGGGAAGTCCTTGCCGTTGAAGGTGACGATGGCCCCGGCATCGGCTCGAACGGCCGCGGCGAGCACGTGTCGATCCTTCGCGTCGCAGGTCATCCGGTCCACCAGCTCTTGGTACCCGTTCACCTCGGCATCCGGGAAGGCGAGCGACATCTGGTCGAGCAGCCCCTCGATCGCGTTCAGGTCGATGCTCAGCTGGGCGAGGTTCCGGCGCAGCTCGTCGATGATGTCGGCGGATCACAGCGGTCGGTACAGGCGCCGCTCGGCAAGCCGGAGCAAGGTGTCACGAAGGTGGGCCGGGTACAGGACGCAGGTGTCGAGGACCGCCGCGAACGCCACGAGCGCTCACCGGGTGGGCTTGGGCGTGGCGGTGAGCTCGTAGAGGTCTGCCTCGTCTGCGAGCTCCACCATCCGATCCAGCGCAGCCCGGCGCTCGGCCGACGCCCGCTCGCGGTAGGCGAGCACATCCGCCAAGCGAACCCGCCGGTGCCGACCGGGCTGCTCGAAGGGGATCTCGCCGGACTCCAGCAGCTTCACGACCGTAGGCCGGCTGATCCCGAGCAGGTCGGCCGCCTCCTGGGTGGTGAGGCGCTGGTGCACCGGTGCGACCGTGACCGCTTGACCCTGCGCCATCGCCTCGAGCACGTCTCGCAGGACCTCGAAGACCTCCGGGGGCAGCACGAGGTGCTCGCCGTTCGGACCGGACAGCGTCGTGATCGGCTCAGCACCGAAGCGGCCGAGCACTGCCACCAGTCCCTCGATCGGTTCGGCCGGGGGCAGGATCGTTCGTTCGAGCATCGGTGTCGTCATTGCGGCTCCCTTCGAGAACCAAGGTACGCCAATTCGAAAGAATCGCAACTGTGTTGCGACCTGGCCGCCGGCGACGTGCGGGCGGTTTTCTCCGTCGATCTGTTCAACGAGGGCGTCGACGTGCCCGCCGTCGACACCGTCCTCATGCTGCGCCCCACCGAGAGCCCCACCCTGTTCCTCCAGCAGCTCGGCCGAGGCCTGCGCCGCGCACCAGGCAAGGGGTTCTGCTCGCAGTCGTCAGGTCCGCTGGGGCGGCCGCGGGAAGCGATCTTCAGCTCTCCCCTCGAGTTCCCCCGACGGGCGGGCCAGCTGATCCCTTTCGGCCAGCCGACATGGCTGTCTCAGCGGCTGCGTACGGTGTGGCGCCATGCAGGCGCCGGTCCGTGACATCGACAACGATGAGGTGCTCACGCAGTACGGCGTGGTCGGCGAGCCGTTCCGCGCCGAACCGCGGTGGGACACCGAGCGCGAGCTCTCGCTCTGCGGAGCCGCTCACGACCCGGCGGCGGCGGCGCTCTGTGTGGTCGGCCAAGTGAACCCTCGTCGTGATGCGTGCCGATGGACCACCGCCGGTAGCCTCCGGACAGCCGGGTTCGTGGTCCGTCACGATCCGGTGCCCTGGAACGATCACCATGTCGCCGTCAGCTTCACCGGGGAGTGGAACGACTCGAGGAGCCGCTCGTTTGACGAAGCCTTCGAAGAGTAGGGAGGGACCGATGCGACCTGTCATCTCCGTGCAACGAGGCGCCGTGCCGTGGCAGCCAGCGAACGATGCCGAGCTAGTGGCGACCTTCAACAAGTTCAACGTGCCAACGATCGGGGTCGTGCGCCAGGACGGCGTGGAGTACCTGTTCCGCTGTGTCAGCGGCCACGGCTCCGTGGTGACGGCGTGGACCTACGGTCGGCTCGACCATGACCGCCGGGCGGCCATCGAGGCAGCCGAGGGCCGCGAGGCCATCGATGCAGCACTCCGTAGCGCGGCTCGTTTCCCAGCGGTGCTGGCGATCGTGGCCGAGGGCTTCGGCATCGTCGCCTCCGAGACGATCACGGCGTCCTCCGCGACATCTGAAGCCACCGAGCGCCTCTTCCGGGCGTTCGACGAGTGGCGGGACGGGTGGCGGGTGCCGGAGGGGACGCGCCAAGACGTGGAACTCGCGCTGGCGAGTACGTAGGTCATCACCACGAGTCCGGCCTTGAGCTGCACCAGCTCCTGGCTGTGCTCGACGCCCAGGTCGACTACCTCCACGCTCCGCTGATCACGCATCCCGACGTGCCCCTGCAGGTCCACGGCCGCTACAGCCGCATCGAGATCCTGGCCGCCTTCGGCATCGGGACCGGCGCCAAGATCGCGTCCTGGCAGAGCGGCGTGTACGAAGCCAAGGACGCCCATGCCGAGCTGCTCGCCTTCACGCTCGACAAGAGCAGCGGCAGCTTCTCCCCCACCACCCGCTACCGGGACTACGCCATCAGCCGCACGCTCATCCACTGGGAGAGCCAGTCGATCACCCGAGCCGACAGCCCCACCGGCCTCCGCTACCGCAACCACGAGCGAGACAGCCGCTCGATCATGCTCTTCACCCGCCTCCGAGCCGACGACCGCGCCTTCTGGTTCCTCGGCCCCGCCCGCTACGTGCGCCACGAAGGCGAAAAGCCCACGGCCATCACCTGGGAGCTCGCCGACCCACTGCCGGGGGACCTGTACGCCTCGTTCGCTGCTGCGGTGGGCTAGCCAGAGGGCACTCGACCAGGCCAGTGATCTAAGGACAGACTACGGGCTGCTCTGGCGGCAGCTTGGCGCCGGACCGATCTCCGCTGACGACGCAGGAGCGGGCACCGTGCCCGTCAGCGCACGTAACGTTCCAGGTGTGGTCAGCAAGAACGCAGCGGGGAGTCCCGAGCGAGTACTGATCTTGTGGCAGCGGGCTTCGGGCCTCACCCTTACACCGGAGCATCGGGTCAGCTTCCTCCGGCGACACGAGGTGTACGAACTGGCCCAGATGGACCGAGCCGTTGTCGCTGAGGCGTTTCACCAGGTAAGAGAGCTCACCCAGGCGTTGCAGATCGCTAACACGCTCGGGACGGTGCTTCCTGGTCGACGAACTGATGGGACTTCGACGAGGGCCGCCCCGGCACCGCCGCCCCCGCTCAAGAAGTCGCAGCCCGGCTCGAAGCGCCAGAAGGCGAGCCGCATGTTGAACAACTCGGGACCTGGGCCTACAGGATTCGCCGGGGCAGCTCGGTCAGGCTGGCGGGCATCCGACTACGACCCTGCCCCCCGCCGGTTCTGTCCATCGTGCGACCGCCCAGAGAGCAGTTGCATCTGCTGATCGGTGGCATCACCACTTCGAGTGATCGAGAGTCTCCAAGTCTGCCCACCGAACGGTTGGCGCCGGGAAGCCCGCTTCGATCTCGAGATGCATCCCGATGACTGATCGCGCAAGCTGCGCGACTATGCCTCTCTGCGGATCGGGACGGCGTGACCCCCATCGATGAACGTTGACACGACGACGTACTCCTGATCATCGAGGCGGAACACCTGGCCCACATCTACCGTCCCATGGACGGTGCGGGCGCCTGGAATCGCCCCGCCTGCGGGCTCGAGGGTCGGCGGTGCGAAAGCACCCTGAAGTAGATGAACCCATCGCTCGGGTGTGGCTCTGAAAGGAGCGAGACGTTCGACGATGGCCGTCGAAGGCTTGTTCGTTACATAGTGCTTGCCGTCGGTCCACGAGGCAGTGTCGAGCCAGCCAGAATCCTGTGCTACTTGGTGGGCCTCGTTGTAGCTGAGCGCATAGATCTCGGTTCGTTCGGCTTCATTCACGTCCCACACAAAGGCCATGATGAGTCCAGGGAAGCGGGAATACTTCTCGGAGAGCGAGAAGGTACGTCCCTGAGAAGCCTTCATCTGGATCGGCACCGCTGCGAACCGTCCTGATAACAGGTCCCGATCAAGATAGGCGAGTAGGTCAATGCCACGGTCTCGCTCCGGACGGGCGACCTCAACTTCAGCACGCAGCAGGCTACTCACGGGAATATTCCGGCCGAGCAGCTCGACCCGTTGAGTGTCGGCTACTCCTCCAACCGATCCAGATTCAGGAGTCATGGTATCCGTCCCTTCGATCGCCACCAAGGAGCTGTCCAAGCCATCTGCACTACTTCTCGTCCCCAACCATGAGATCGCCTCTGCCTTGAGGGTGGGCGGCGCCGCCCGCCACGACGCGAGGCTCATGAGGTGACAGAGCGCCTCAGCCTGGTGCGCCGGGTCAAGCTGGTGCAGGCCAAAGACCACGAACAGCTGTGGAAGCGTCGTCACTAGACGCATCTCGTTGTCGAAGATGTCCCAGGTGCCCTTGATCCAGTCATCCTCGTCGATAGTGAGCGCCGACGGCGACGCCGAGGAATCGGCGCCGGTGAGATGCGCGTAGGTGCGCCGCACCTCCACCCCATCTACCGACTCGACGATCTCGCAGCTAACCGCTCCTACCCGGTCGGGAAGAGCATGACCGTGTTCGTCAAACCAGTGGATCGAGCTGCTCTCGTTCAAGCTGCCACCTTCCGCCTGAGGAACCGCTGCGTCACCTGTGACAATCGCCGGAATACCGGCGCTTCGGATCTGAGGGGGGTCTGGCGGCGGGGTTGAGGGTCCGCGGGTGTGGGGCAGGGGCTCCGCAGAATCGGTGGTTCCTACGCCTACCAAGCCTCCGGAGCCCCTGTGGAGACCAACGCTACGCGCATGTGCGCCCTTCTCGTGGGCCTGCCCGCGATCACCGTCGTCGGCATCGAGGACGAAGATGGTGTGCCGTTGCGGGTGCATGTCGAGACGCTGGTCGAGGTCGCCGGGTGTCGCGGGTGTGGGAGCCGGGCGTGGCTGAAGGACAAGCGACCGGTCATCCTGGTGGACCTTTCGGGACTGCTGCACGGTTCGGTGACATCTGATCTGTGGTGCCGAGAGGTGCCGCTGGAAGGATGTTCGCCATGCCCAAGCCCTATCCCCGTGAGTTCCGCGAGGACGTGATCCGGGTTGCCCGCAGTCGTGAGCCCGACGTG
>DATCYH010000516.1:0-2969 GCA_036570405.1 Nocardioides sp. | reverse complement strand
GTCCTGGTCGAGGCGGCGCGCCAGTTGGCGGCCTACTTCGCCCAGGAGCTCACCGAGTTCGACCTGCCCCTCGATCCGCACGGGACCGACTTCCAGAAGCGGGTCTGGAACGAGCTCCTGGAGATCAAGCACGGTGAGACCGCGTCCTATGGGGAGATCGCCCGACGCCTGGGGCACACCAATGCGGCGTCGCGCGCGGTCGGCCTGGCCAACGGACGCAACCCGATCCCGATCGTCATCCCGTGCCATCGGGTGATCGGTGCCAACGGCTCCCTCACCGGCTATGCGGGTGGGATGGAGCGCAAGCAGATGCTGCTCCACCTCGAGCAGCCGTCGTTGTTCTGAGGGCTCACTCCGCGGCGGCTCGGCGCAAGGATTCCGAGAGCCTCTCGGCTGCGGCGATCACTGCAGGCGCGTGCATCCGGCCGGGCTGGCGGGAGAGACGCTCGAGCGGGCCCGAGACCGAGACGGCGGCGATGATCTTCCCGCTGGGGGAGCGGACCGGCGCGGAGACGGAGGCCACGCCCTGCTCGCGCTCGCCGACGGACTGGGCCCAGCCTCGGCGACGGATGCCGGAGAGAGCAGTCGCGGAGTATGCCGCGTTCTGCAGGCCCCGGTGCATGCGCTCGGGGTCCTCCCAGGCCAGCAGGACCTGCGCGGCGGAGCCGGCCCGCATGGTCAGCTGAGAGCCGACCGGGATGGTGTCACGCAGGCCACTGGGGCGCTCGGCCGCAGCAACGCAGACGCGGTGCTCGCCCTGGCGGCGCCACAGCTGTGCGGACTCACCGGTGATGTCGCGCAACCGGGCCAGGACCGGACCGGCCGCGGCCAGGAGCCGGTCCTCGCCGGCGGCGGCGGAGAGCTCGGCCAGGCGCGGGCCGAGCACGAAGCGGCCCTGCATGTCGCGGGCAACGAGCCGGTGGTGCTCAAGAGCCACCGCCAGGCGGTGGGCGGTGGGTCGGGCCAGCCCGGTTCCTGCCACGAGTCCGGCCAGTGTGGCCGGGCCAGCCTCCAGTGCGGCGAGCACCAGGGCGGCTTTGTCGAGAACGCCGACTCCGCTAGAGTTGTCCATATGGCAATACTGCCGTCTCGGATCATGGGATGCAAGAGCTAATCTGTGTGACGTGACCCAATCGGCGCCGACACGGTGCACGGGCCGGGCGATCTGAAGATCAAAGTCGAAATCTTTCGTGGAGGATGCAATGGGCAAGACACTTGCCGAGAAGGTGTGGGACGAACACGTTGTTCGTAGTGCTGACGGAGAGCCGGACCTGCTCTTCATCGACCTCCACCTCATCCACGAGGTCACCTCGCCCCAGGCGTTTGACGGCCTGCGTCTGGCCGGGCGCGGGGTTCGCCGTCCCGACCTGACCCTGGCCACCGAGGACCACAACGTCCCCACCCTCGACTGGGACAAGCCGATCGCGGACCCGGTCTCCAAGACCCAGGTCGACACGCTGCGCAGGAACGCCGAGGAATTCGGCGTACGTCTGCACCCGCTCGGTGACGTCGAGCAGGGCAGCGTCCATGTCGTCGGCCCGCAGCTCGGTCTCACTCAGCCCGGGATGACGATCGTCTGCGGCGACTCGCACACCAGCACCCACGGCGCCTTCGGCGCCATCGCCTTCGGCATCGGCACCTCCGAGGTGGAGCACGTGCTGGCCACCCAGACCCTGATGCAGGCGAAGCCGAAGACGATGGCCGTCACCGTCAACGGCAGCCTGCCCGAGGGCGTCACTGCCAAGGACCTGGTACTCACCCTGATCACCCACACCGGCACCGGTGGTGGGCAGGGATACATCGTGGAGTACCGCGGCCAGGCCATCGAGGAGCTCTCGATGGAGGGTCGGATGACCGTGTGCAACATGTCCATCGAGTGGGGCGCCAAGGCCGGGATGATTGCGCCCGACCAGACCACCTTCGACTACATCGAGGGCAAGCCCGAAGCGCCGAAGGGCGCTGACTGGGACGCCGCGGTCGAGCACTGGAAGTCCCTGGTCACCGACTCCGACGCCACCTTCGACAAAGAAATCGTCCTCGACGCGTCCGTGATGACGCCGTTCGTGACCTGGGGGACCAACCCGGGCCAGGGCGTCCCGCTGGGCGGCAACGTTCCCACCCCGAGCGACTTCGAGGAGGAGCAGGACCGCGTCGCTGCCGAGAACGCCCTGAAGTACATGGGTCTCGAGGCCGGCACCCCGATGCGCGAGGTCAAGGTCGACACCGTCTTCGTCGGCTCGTGCACCAACGGTCGGATCGAGGACCTGCGCCTCGCCGCAGAAATCCTCAAGGGGCACAAGGTCGCCGACGGCACCCGACTGCTCGTCGTGCCCGGCTCGGTCCGGGTGCGGATGCAGGCCGAGGCCGAGGGCCTGCACGAGATCTTCATCGCGTCCGGAGCCGAGTGGCGTGGTGCCGGGTGCTCGATGTGCCTGGGTATGAATCCCGACCAGCTCACGCCCGGCGAGCGCAGCGCCTCGACCTCCAACCGCAACTTCGAGGGGCGCCAGGGCAAGGGCGGTCGCACCCACCTGGTCTCCATCCCGGTGGCCGCAGCGACCGCCGTTCGCGGCACCCTCTCCTCGCCGGCCGACCTGTCCGACCTCGCCGTCGCCGGCGCCTGATCCGCAGAAGGACAACGAGACAATGGACAAGTTCACCACCCACACCGGTGTTGCCGCCCCGCTGAAGCGGAGCAACGTGGACACCGACCAGATCATCCCCGCGGTCTACCTCAAGCGGGTGACTCGCACGGGCTTCGAGGACGGTCTCTTCGCCGCCTGGCGCAACGACCCCGAGTTCGTCCTCAACAAGCCGGAGTATTCCTCTGCCTCCGTCCTGGTCGCCGGTCCCGACTTCGGGACCGGGTCCTCGCGCGAGCATGCGGTCTGGGCGCTGCAGAACTATGGCTTCAAGGCAGTCATCTCCTCGCGCTTCGCCGACATCTTCCGTGGCAACTCCGGCAAGGC
>DATCYH010000515.1:0-9510 GCA_036570405.1 Nocardioides sp. | reverse complement strand
GGCTCGAACTCATAGAGCGGCAGCAGATCAGCGTCGTCCGGGGCCTCATCACCCTCGACCACCTCCAGCGGAAGCAGTCGAACGGTGGTCGGCTCCTGGAGCAGCATGGAGCGGAATCGGGTGTAGACCACGTGCACTTCGTCGACACCAGGGGCCGCGCCTTCGTCGGCCGGCGTCTCGTCATCGCTGAGAAACGCCTGGATCAGCGTCTCACCGATGTCGTGCGCCACGTCGTACGTCGGCTGGTCCGAGAATCCGGTCCAGCTCTGCACGACCGGGCGCCCACGGAAGCGGAAGTAGGCCTCTCCCTTGCGCCCGGAGACATAGAGATCAGCCTCCTTGCCCTCGCCCCGGAGCTTCTCCAGGAGGCGCTCGGCCTCCTTGAGCACGCTCGAGGAGTAGGCACCGGCCAGGCCCCGGTCGCTGGTCACGATCAGGACCGCAGCCCGCTTCGGGTTCTCCGGCTCCGTGGTCAGGGCGTGGTCGACGTTGGAATAGCTCGCCACGGCCGAGACCGCTCGGGTCAGCTCACGGGCGTACGGCGCTGCCGCCTGGGCCCGCTGCTGTGCCTTGATGATCCGGGACGCAGCGATGAGCTCCATGGCACGCGTGATCTTCTTCATCGACTCGGTCGACTTGATCCGCGCGCGATATTCGCGCACCGAGAGGGCCATGGTCAGCCCCGCTTCTGCTTGACGATCTGCTCCTGCTCGACGTCCTCGTCCTCCAGAGCGACGTGCTCTTCCTTGCCAGCCTTGATCGACTGGCCGTCAGAGGTCTCGAACTGGTCGAGGAAGGAGTCGTAGGCCACTGCCAACTGGTCCTCGGTCGAGTCCTCGAACTTCAGCGACTCGCGGATGCCGGCAAGGATGCCGTCATGCGAGCGACGCAGGTAGTCGAGGAACTCGTTCTCGAAGCGCAGCACGTCATCAGCCGGAACCTTGTCCAGTCGACCCGAGGTGCCCGTCCACAGGGAGACGGTCATCTCGTCGATCGGGTAGGGCGAGTACTGCGGCTGCTTGAGCAGCGCCATCAGGCGCTGGCCGCGGTCGAGCTGCTGACGCGAGGCCGCGTCGAGGTCCGAGGCGAACATGGCGAACGCCTCCATGGCACGGAACTGCGCCAGGTCGACCTTGAGTGAGCCGGTGACGGCCTTCATCGCCTTGGTCATCGCCGAACCACCCACGCGCGAGACCGACACACCGACGTCGATGGCCGGGCGCTGGTTGGCCGCGAACAGGTCGGACTGCAGGAAGATCTGACCGTCGGTGATCGAGATGACGTTGGTCGGGATGAACGCCGACACGTCGTTGGCCTTGGTCTCGATGATCGGGAGTCCGGTCATCGAGCCCTTGCCCATCTCGTCCGACAGCTTCGCGCAACGCTCGAGCAACCGGCTGTGCAGGTAGAACACGTCACCCGGGTAGGCCTCGCGGCCCGGCGGACGACGCAGCAGCAGCGACACGGCGCGGTAGGCCTCGGCCTGCTTGGTCAGGTCATCGAAGACGATGAGGACGTGCTTGCCGCCATACATCCAGTGCTGGCCGATGGCCGAACCGGTGTAGGGGGCGAGGTACTTGAAGCCGGCGGAGTCGGAGGCCGGGGACGCCACGATGGTGGTGTACTCGAGCGCTCCGGCTTCCTCGAGGGCGCCACGCACGGAGGCGATGGTCGAGCCCTTCTGGCCGATGGCGACATAGATGCAGCGGACCTGCTTGTCCGGGTCACCGGACTCCCAGTTCTGCTTCTGGTTGATGATCGTGTCGATCGCGATCGTGGTCTTGCCGGTCGCGCGGTCACCGATGATCAGCTGGCGCTGGCCACGGCCGACCGGGGTCAGGGCGTCAATCGCCTTGATTCCGGTGGCGAGGGGCTCGTGGACCGACTTGCGCTCCATGACGCCGGGCGCCTGGAGCTCAAGGGCACGACGACCCTCGGTCGAGATCTCCCCCAGACCGTCAATCGCGTTGCCGAGCGGGTCGACGACGCGACCCAGGTAGCCGTCACCGACGGGAACAGAGAGGACCTCGCCGGTGCGACGCACCGTCTGGCCCTCCTCGATCCCGGCGAAGTCACCAAGCACGACGACACCGATTTCGCGGGTGTCGAGGTTCAGGGCCAGGCCACGGGTGCCGTCCTCGAACTCGAGCAGCTCGTTGGCCATGACGGAGGGCAGGCCGCTGACGCGGGCGATGCCGTCGCCGGCCTCGGCGACAGTGCCGACCTCCTCACGACTGGCGGTCTCGGGCTTGTAGTCCGACACGAAGCGCTGCAGCGCGTCCCGGATCTCGTCCGGACGGATCGAAAGCTCCGTCATCACACTTCCTTATCTAGAGTCTGCTCGGTTCAGTTCTGGTGCCTGGCTGAGTGGTCAGCCGGCAAGCTTGCGACCGGCTTCGCTGAGCCGGTTGGAAACGGTGCCGTCGATCACGTCGTCACCGATCTCCACACGGAGACCGCCGATCACGCTGGGGTCGACGACCACGTTCAGGTGCACTGCCCGGCCGTACTGCCTTGACAGTACGTCGGTCAGACGCTGACGGTCAGCCTCGGACAGGTCGTTGGCGACTCGCACCTCAGCCACGCTCTGTCCGTGGACCTCGGCGGCAGCCTGCTGATATTCGGCGAGCGCCACTCCCACGGTGCGGTAGGTGCCCGCCAGGGCCTGGTCGACGAGAGCAACCGTTGCCGGCAGCGCCTTGTTGTCGAACAAGGTGTGCACCAACGTGCGCTTGTCCTCCCGCGACCGGGCAGGGTCGGAGAAGGCGTCGCGAAGTTCGGGAGTGTTCTTGACCAGCTGGCCGATCTCGAACAGCTCGTCCGAGAGGCGACCGGTGTCACTGCCCGCGGACTTCACCGTGGCAAGGACTCCCAGCCGCTCGAGAGCGTCGGGGAGGTCTCGACCGACTGTCCAACGCTTGGCGACCGCGGAGGCCACCAGCGTCACCACGGAGTCGACAGCCTTGTCGCCGAAGATGTCCCGGACGAGTCCGGCCTTCGCCCCGGGCGCCACCGAGACGTCGGTGAGCACGCGGCGCAGACCGGCTTCGGTCCGAAGCACACCGGAGACCGAGAACAGGTCGCCACCGACCCGAGCGACGGTCTCGGGAGCGCCCGAGACCGTCCCGTCCAGGTCGGTGGTCAACGATGCGAATGCCTCGGCCGAAGCACCACGGAAGGACATCAGCGCGCCCCGTTCGCGGCGCCGTCTGCCTCGAGCTCGGCGAGGAAGCGGTCGACGACACGGCTCTGGCGAGCCTCGTCGTCGAGGCTCTCGCCCACGATGCGCCCGGCCAGGCCGGTCGCGAGCGACCCGACCTCGGCACGGAGCGAGGTGACCGCCTGCTGGCGTTCGGCCTCGATCTGCGCCTTGCCGTGCTCGATGATGCGGGTGGACTCGGCGTTGGCCTGGTCCCGCATCTCCGCCACGATGGCGGCGCCCTGTTCGCGTGCTTCCTCACGGATGCGCGCGGCCTCGTGGCGAGCTTCCGAGAGCTGGCGGTCAAGCTCAGCGAGCTTGGCGTCGGCCTCGGCCTGCTTGGTCTCAGCGGCTGCGAGGCCGCCTTCGATGGCCGAGGTGCGCTCGGCAAAGGTCGCCTCGAAGTTCGGCACGACCCACTGCTTCACAGCGAAGAAGAGGATCCCGAAAACGACGAGCGACAGCACCAGCTCGACCGGGTGGGGAATGAGCGGGTTCAGCTCGTGCCCCTCCTCGGCTGCGAGGATGGTCAGTGTCTGCATGGGCAGGTCCTTCTTCCGGGTCCTACGTCAGTCTGGATGCGAACGCGTCAGTTGAGGACGAACGCGAGGGCAATACCGATGATCGCGAGCGCCTCGGCGAGCGCGAAGCCCAGGATGGCGATGGTCTGCAGGCGGCCCTGGGCCTCCGGCTGGCGAGCAACACCATTGATGTAGGCAGCGAAGATCAGACCGATACCGATACCGGGGCCGATGGCAGCGAGGCCGTAGCCGATCATGTTGAGCGAGCCGTTCAGAGTGCCGTCCACGGCAATCTTCCTTTCGGTTATTTTCTTGCTGGAAACGGGGGTGGAGAAAAGTCAGGTGGTGCGGATTGGGTCAGTGCTCGTCAGCCAAGGAACCCTGGATGTACATGGCGTTCAGCAGAACGAACACGTAGGCCTGCAGGAATTGAATCAAGAGCTCCAGGAAGGAGATCAGGATGAAGAGCAGCCAGGCCACCACTCCGACGATCGAGTAGGCACCGGCCATCTCGACGATAAGGTACTGGCCACCGAGGGCGAAGAGGATGAGCAACATGTGGCCGGCGAACATGTTCGCGAACAGACGCAGGGCCAACGTGACCGGGCGAACCAGGATGTTCGACATGAACTCGAGCGGAACCAGCAGCGGGTACATCACCGGGCTCACGCCTGCGGGCACACACATCAGTTTCATGTAGCCGACGAAGCCGTGCTTCTTGATGCCGACCGCGTTGTAGATGATCCAGCTCATCAGCGCGAGGCTGTAGACGAGGCCCGAGCGCGAGAACGTCGGGAACTGGAAGAACGGGATGCTTCCCAAGAAGTTGTTGATCAGGATGAAGAAGAAGAGCGCGAACAGGTACGGCGTGTACTTCAGGAAGTCCTGGCTACCGATGATGTCGCGGCCCATCGAGTTGCGCACGAAGCCATAGCCCTGCTCCCCGACATATTGGAGGCGACTGGGGACCATGGCGCGCTTGCGCGAGGCCGCCCAGAAGAAGATGAAGACGATGCCGGCGACGAGCACGAGCTGGATCATCGGCTTGGTGACGCCGAGGTAGTGCGTCTCGCCCAGCCATTCGAACGTCTTGTCCGGGCCGATGGGCGGGAGGTTGAAGTCCCCCGGGCTCGGCGGCGTGAAGCCCTCGGCCCTGGTCACGGACGTCGCGACTGAACTCACGGTGTCTCCTGTGTCGGCAGCTGTACTACTTCTGGTCTGTGGACGTTGGTCTGAATCTGGCCCAGGTCATGTAGATCCCGAACACTGCACCGAGCAGGATCCCGATCGCCACGAGGTACGACGTGCCCAGCCAGCGATCCAGTCCCCAGCCGAGCGCTCCATAGACGAACACACCGGAGGTGGTGTAGCCGAATGCGTGCCACGGGTCGCCCTGTGGTTCGCCGGATCCCTTGTCGGTGTGCGCGGTCGGAGGTTTCTGCTGAGCCATCGCGAACCGGACAATAGCAGTCCCGGATTCTCATCGCTCACCCGCGTCCTTCAGGTCGTACACGGGCAGGCGCAGACGTGTCGCGAGGACCACCTGGACGGTGAGCCACACGAGCGTTCCTGCGATCACCACTCCCCCGAGCCATCGGGCGTCAACGGCGCTCTCCAGCGCTCCGGATCCCTTCAGGGCCACGAAGATGAGTCCCATCGCGATCACCTGCAGGAGGTAGGTCATCAGGGCCACGAGCAGGGACATAGTGGGCATGGTGCGAGAGATCAGGTCGACGGCCAGGGCACCGGTGCCGAAGACACCGATGATGATCGCCGTGCCGATCAGGGCCCCGAGCAGGGCTGACGAGCCCGAGACCAGCACCCCGACCAGCGCAGTGCCGATGCCGAGGGCCAGAGCCGTGAGAGCGGCGCCGAGGAGCGCAGATCCGCCGTGGGCGGAGCCACTTCGCTTCACCTCGGTCGTCATGACGGCGGCCGTTCTCTCGGGGTCAAGAATCGCACCCTTGGGCGCTTGTGAAAAGTAGCACAAAGTCCGGAACGCATGCGAATCGTCAACTCTGCAAGGGGTTCTCCACACCCTTGACCCGTGGGACCACGAACGTGAGGGCCACGGTGACCACCAGCCAGAGGGCGACCAGGAACCAGGTCAGACCGCTCGCATAGAGGCTCACCAGCACCGTTCCGAAGCCGATCAGGCTGGCCCAGAGCCAGATGATCAGGACCGCCCTGCCGTGGGAGTGGCCGATCTCCAGCATCCGGTGGTGCAGGTGTTGCTTGTCCGGTTGATAGAACGCCTGGCCGCGGCGGGTGCGGCGGATCACCGCGAGGATCAGGTCGGCGAACGGCACGATGAGGATGGACAGCGGCACGATGATCGGCAGCAGCGTGGGCAGCAGGCTGGCGTCCGAGCCGCCACCACCTTGGGTCACCTCGGTGGCCGAGAACTGACCGGACAGGGTCAGCGCCGACGCCGAGAGCAGCAGGCCCAACAACATCGAACCGCTGTCGCCCATGAAGAGCCTGGCGGGATAGAAGTTGTGCGGGATGAACCCCGCGCAGGCGCCACCCAGCGCCGCGCACAGCAGCGCTCCGGTGACAGCCAGTGACTGGTCGTTGAGGTGGGCGATCTGATAGCAGAACAGGAAGAAGGCGATCGCGCCCACACCGACGACACCGGCGGCGAGCCCGTCGAGGCCGTCGATGAAGTTCACTGCGTTCACCGTGGCCAGCACGGTGAACACGGTGAGCAACGCCGCCTGGGACGGGTCCAGGGCAAACTGCACGTCGCCGGGGGCCGGGAAGAATCGGTATTGCACACCGAAGGCGATCAGGAATCCTGCCGCGAGCACCTGGCCGCCGAGTTTGGTCAGGGCGTCGAGCTCGAACAGGTCGTCGAGCACCCCGACCATGCAGATCAGGCCGCCCGCCACGAGCACGACACCGGCGTCACGAAAGACGTTGGGGGTGCTCAGCGAGAGGAACGGGAGCTGCCGGGCCACGAAGTAGGCGGCAGTGAGGCCGCCGAGCATGGCCAACCCGCCGAAGTAGGGGATCGGGATCGCGTGGACGTCACGGTCACGCACCTGTGCCACGGCGTTCGTGCGCAGGGCGAACTCACGGGCGATGACGGTGAGCAGGTAGGTCACCGATCCGGCGACCAGGAAGACGAGGAGATATTCCCGCATCAGCCCTCATCGGTGAGGGTCGCACCCAGTGGTTCCAGCACCTCGTTCAACTGGTCGAGGCTCAGCGCACCGGCCCGGAGGATCCGGCCGTGCGGGCCGGTGGCGTCGACGATGGTCGACGCCAGCTCGCCCGGGGACTCCCCCGCGTCCACGATGACCGACACGGCGTCCCCGAGCATCTCCTCGGCTTGGTCGGCGCTGATCGCGGCCGGCTCCCCCGAGATGTTTGCCGAGCTGACGGCCAGAGGACCAGTGCGCTCGAGGATCTCGAGGGCCACCGGGTGGTCGGGCATCCGGATCGCAACGGTGCCGCGGGTGTCCCCCAGGTCCCACTGGAGGGAGCCCTGTTCGCGACAGACGATGGTGAGCGGGCCGGGCCAGAATGCCTCGACCAGCGCCCGGGCATAGCCGGGAACGCCGGTGGCGAGTGCATCGAGGGTGGTCGCGGCGCTGACCAGGACCGGGGGCGGCATGTCACGACCGCGACCCTTGGCCTCGAGCAGTCGGGCGACCGCCACGGCGTCGAAGGCGTCGGTAGCGATGCCATAGACGGTGTCCGTGGGCAGGACCACCAACTCACCGCGGCGAATGGCGACTGTCGCCGCGTCGATCGCGGCCTGGCGCTCGGAATCGTCCGTGGTCGGGAAACGCATGGCCATCATCGTGCCAGTCGGGCGGTCAGGTAGCGCGCGCGACCTGCCAGATCGAGATGGTCGCGTACGTCGACCCAGCGTCCAGCACCGGTGAACACCGCCGGCGCCGAGATGCCCTGGACGTCCGCGTGCTCCGCACCCACTACTCCGCCGGGGCCCAGGAGCAGCGCTGCCCGGGCCTCGAGGACCCGCATCGCATCGAGCCCGTCGTCCCCGGAGAAGAGCGCCAGGTGCGGATCGTGGTCACGCGCCTCGACGGCGACGCTCTCCCACGCCTCGAGCGGGATGTAGGGCGGATTGCACGCGATCACGTCCACCGTGCCGGCCAGGTCGTCGAAGGCATCGGCCATGTCGCCGTGACGCAGCTCCACACCCGTCCCGGCCAGGTTGCGCGCGGCCCAGTCGTGCGCAACCTCGTCCAGCTCGACCGCATGCACCCGGGCACCGGGGACCTCGTGCGCAATGGATCGGGCGATCGCACCCGATCCGGTGCACAGGTCGACCACGACCGGAGCCCGCCCGGTGGCGCTGACGGCACGGGCCTGCTCGACGGCCCACCCTGCCAGCAACTCGGTCTCGGGACGAGGAGTGAAGACACCGGGACCGACCGCCAGGTCGACATAGCGGAAGCCGGTGGTCCCGGTCAGGTGCTGGAGCGGTTCCCGGGTCGCCCGGCGGGTGATCAGCTCGGCATAGCGCTGGCGTTGGTCGGAGTCGGGACCGTCGGCCAGCAGCAGCTGACCCCTCGAGGTGCTGAGGACGAACGCGAGCAGCTCGGCGGCATCGTGGTCGGGGCTCGGCACCCCGGCCGCGTCGAGCGTCGTACCGGCCTCGCGCAGCAGGTCACGCACCTCGCTGGTCATGACTCGATCGCCTCGAGCCGTGCGGCCAGGTCGGCCTGGACACAGCTGTCGATCACCGGACCGAGGTCTCCGTCCAGGACCGCGTCCAGGTTGTAGGACTTGTAGCCGGTGCGGTGGTCGGAGATCCGGTTCTCGGGATAGTTGTAGGTGCGGATCCGCTCGGAGCGGTCGACGGTCCGGACCTGCGAGCGGCGCGCCTCGCTCGCCTCGGCGTTGGCCTCCTCCTCGGCTGCGGCCAGGATCCGGGCACGCAGGATGCGCATCGCGGACTCCTTGTTCTGCAGCTGCGACTTCTCGTTCTGGCAGCTGACCACGATGCCACTGGGCAGGTGGGTGATCCGCACGGCGGAGTCGGTCGTGTTGACGCTCTGCCCGCCGGGTCCGCTCGAGCGGAAGACATCGATGCGCAGGTCGTTCTCGTCGACGCTGACGTCGACCTGCTCGGCCTCGGGGAAGACCATCACCCCGGCGGCCGAGGTGTGCACCCTTCCCTGCGACTCGGTGACGGGGACCCGCTGCACGCGGTGCACGCCGCCCTCGAACTTGAGCAGCGCGAACGGCGCCTCACCCGGCTCGGGCACTCCCCTGGCCTTCACCGCCATCGTCACGCTCTTGTAACCGCCCAGGTCGGACGGCGTGGAGTCGAGGATCTCGGTGGTCCAGCCTCGCTGCTCGGCATGGCGGACATACATCCGGAGCAGGTCGCCGGCAAATAGTGCCGACTCCTCGCCCCCCTCGCCGGACTTCACCTCGAGGATGGTGTCCTTGGAGTCACTGGCCTCGCGTGGCACCAGGAGGTGGCGGAGCCTCTCCTCGACCGCGCCCCGACGATCGGCGAGGGAGAGCGCCTCCTCTGCGAATGCAGCGTCCTCGGAAGCCAGCTCACGCGCTGCCTCGATGTCGTCGCCGAGCTGGAGCCAGTCCTGCCAGGTGCGCACGATGGCCGAGAGCTCGGCGTACCGCTGGTTGAGCTGCTTGGCCAGTCTCTGGTCAGCGTGGGTCTCCGGCTGCGCGAGCCGCTGTTCCACATCTGCGTGCTCGGCCGCGAGCCCCTCAACTGCCTCGAACATCGTGCTTCCCCTTCTCGGTGCCGGGTTGGCCCGGACTCGGTGTGCCGACAAATGGCCA
>DATCYH010000514.1:0-4402 GCA_036570405.1 Nocardioides sp. | reverse complement strand
GGGCGGCCCACCCGCACCGGGTGCCTGTCGACGGAGCCGGCGATGCCCGCTGCGCTGATCTCGACGTTGCTCAACCGTCCGCGTGCGGCCAGTTGCGCCACGGCACGCCCGACCGGGTCGGGCAGGGCGTGGGCCAGGGCGCCGGCGAACCAACGCAGGTTCTGTTCGTGTTCGGGCTCCACCGGGTCCAGGCCGATCACATCGAGCTCGCCGTCGGTGACGGTTCCGACGGCGTCGAGGAGCAGGGAGTCGATTCGGTGAGCGGCGCGCCGGGCGCGAGTCGTGCCGAGGTCGACTCCCCGGGCAGATGCCCAGCGGGAGGCGAGGAAACGGGGGGCGAGTTCGCCGATTCCGGCCAACAGGAGGAGGCCGAGCAGGACGAGCAGGACGGTCATGGTCATCCGCCCTCGTTGGCCCGGAAGCGCTCGAAGTCACTTTGGTCGCCGGCGATCCACATCGGGACGCTGGCCTTGAGCAGCATCGTCATCTGCAGCACGAACTCCGGATCGTGCAGGTCCTCGCCGAAGAGCTCGTTGATCCTCTTCCAGCGATAGCGCACGGTCTGTGGGTGGACGCCCAGGCGGGCGGCGATGGCCGGCGCACTGTCGCGTGTCTCGAGCCAGACCAGCAGCGTCTCGGAGAGGATGTCGCGCGAGTTCGGGGTTTCGTTGAAGAGCGGCTCGAGAAGCTCCTGGGCCAGCTGGCGCCGGAGCACTGGCTCGGCGTGCAACCAGATCTCCGAGCGATGCCGCAGGCACTCGATCACCGGGCGGGCCGGGATGATGCCTGCATCGACCAGCGCCAGGGCCCGGTTGACCCACACCCAGGCCGACGGCACGTCGGCGGCCGGCACGGGCCAGCAGGCCACCACCCGAGGCGCCGGTGAGAGTGCCTTAAGGGCGTCGATCACTGCTGCCGCGCGCTCGGAGGCGCAGAGGACGACCATCGGTGAGCGACCGGTCCGGGCCAGGGCGTCAGGCCCGGCCATGGCGGCCTCGAGCGCGGCGCCGGCAGCCGGTTGTACGGCGAGCACGGTGACCAGGGCAGGCACGGGCCACTGGGCGATGGCTGCCTGGGTCTCGATCTCGTCGTCGTCCGCACCGGCCAGGAGATGATCCAGGAGGCGGGCCCGTGCCACGCCCTGGTCCTGGTCGCGCTCGGCTGAGCCGGTGGCGAAGCCGATCCGCACCTGACCCTCGAGGTGTGCCACGAAACCGGTCAAGGCCTCACTCAGCGAGTTGAGGGCACTGGCGGACAGCTCGTTCTCCGCGGCACGCACGCGCAGCTCGTCCCAGACCTCGGAGAGCGCGATCGCCACGGCGCCGTCGATCACCTCGTGGTTGCGACCGCGTGCCGCCTGCCGATAGCCCAGCCTGCGGAAGTGGTCGTCGACCAGGGAGGGGGACGTCGGCCGGTCGAGGGCGCGGTCGAGGAACAGTCGCATCGCGTTGTGGGTGGCGGTGAGGATCAGCTGGTGCAGACTCACGTCGCGCGGCTCGTCGGGAGCACTGGTCGAGGTCTGGATCTTGTGGGCGATCCGCTCGGCAACCGGTCGTACCTGGGTCTCGAGGCTCTTCAGCATCCACACGGCCGAGCCGGGCAGGTTGAGGGCTTGGGGGACCACGTCTCCCGCCGCGTCTCCGCGGGAGGCGGCGTCCTTGGCTGCCGCGCCGGTCACAGTCTCACCTTCAGGGCCTTCCCTCACTCGTCATCGTCGGCTCGTCTTGCGCCGCGGAGGATCCGGGACCCGTCCGGTTGCCGAGCCCGACGATCGGGAGTGCACTGACCCCTCGACCCGTCACGCTCATATGCTCCAGAAGACCACGACACAAGTTTGTTCGACTGATTGCACCCGGGACTGGCGATGGACGGCAAGGGTATCCCGCGACCGGGGGCCCTCGGAGACCGAAGTTGTCACCCCGGTGACAACTTCGAAGCACTCGTGCCGGGCAGCGCCCCACATCGATTGACAGTGCTCGGGCCAGGTCCCATGTTCATCATCATGCCTAACCGATTCCGTGCCGCCGCGCTGAGCGTCGTGCTCCTGCTCCTGGGCCTGTTCCTGTCCCCGCAGGTCGCTGCGGAGGAGGATCCCACTTGGCCCGGCCTGCCCAAGCTGAGGGAGCCGACCGACGGTGGCGCGCTGTGGCTCGGGCTGTCGGTCTCCGGCGCACAGGAGATCGCGATGGCCAAGCAATGGTTCCAGATCCCCAAGACCATCATCGCTGCTCAGTCGCTGGTCAGTTCGGACCCTGTCAACCAGGTGATGGAGAACTTTGCCTACGTGGTCTCCCCGGAAGGGGCGCCGGCCCCCTACGGCTACTTCGCGCCGATCCGCGTGCGCACCGTAGCGTTCGGAGTGATCCCGGCGTCCTTCACCGTCCACCTGAGTCAGCCGCGCGACGCGGAGGACCTTCCGATGCCGCTCTACTCCAAGACTGACCAGACAGTGCTCCCCGGGTACGTGTTCAAGTTCGAGGACTCGACCATCACCGGTGAGCTTCAGGCGCGGATCTCTGACATGACCGTCGACGGTGTGCCGATCCCGCTGGGCGAGAACTGCCGCACGGCCGAGAACATCGAAGTCGTCCTCGACGGGCGCGGCTACACGAGCGAGATGCCGCCCAACCCGATCCATCCCGAGCCCGAACTGAACACCTGGCACACGAGCGAGTTCTACACGTCGATCAACGGCGGCAAGATGGTCGGCAACACATCTATGCCGGAGTTCGTGGGCTGCGGTGCAGGCGCCGAGGACCTGAGCGCCCTGATCTCGGGGATGTCCTCCTCGCCGGAGAACAAGACCATCCAGAGACAGAGCGGAACCATGTCGTGCTGGGGTTGGTACCTGTTCTACCCCTGCGATGACCACGAGGTTCCTCTGCCGACACGTCCCTGATCAACCTGCCTGGGTCCACGGCACAGGGCCATCGGGCCCGTGGCCCGGAGGACCAGCACGCCTGCACTACTTCATCTCCAGCTTCAGTCACGTCATCACGAACCCGACCGGGTTCACCCCGATTCCACGAGGGAGCAAGCATGGGCGGCACAGTTGAAGTCACCGGCCTGACCAAGAGCTTCGGCCGCCAGAACATCTGGCGCGACGTCACCATGACGTTGCCTCCGGGTGAGATCACTGCCCTGCTCGGGCCGTCGGGCACCGGCAAGTCGGTCTTCCTCAAGTCGGTGATGGGGCTGATCGATCCCGAAGCCGGCTCCATCCTGATCGACGGCGTCGACATGGTCACGGCCAAGGAGTCCAAGCGACTGGCCCTGCGCAAGAAGTTCGGGGTCCTCTTCCAGGACGGCGCCCTGTTCGGATCCATGAACGTCTATGACAACGTCGCCTTCCCGCTCCGCGAGCACACGAAGTTCAGCGAGGCGCAGATCCGCGACATCGTCTTCGAGAAGCTGGATCTCGTCGGACTCCTGGGCACCGAGCACAAGCTCCCGGGCGAGATCTCCGGCGGCATGAAGAAGCGCGCCGGCCTGGCTCGCGCCATGGTCACCAACCCCGAGATCATCCTCATCGATGAGCCCGACTCCGGCCTCGACCCGGTCCGCACGTCCAACCTCGCCCAGCTCCTGGTCGAGGTCAACACCGCCACCGATGCCACCATGCTCGTGGTCACCCACAACATCGAGCTGGCCCGCACCCTGCCCGACAACCTCGGCATGCTCTATCGCCGAGAGCTGGTCATGTTCGGCCCGCGCGAGGAGTTCCTACTCACCGATCACCCGGTGGTCTCCCAGTTCATGAGCGGCGACCCGATGGGACCGATCGGGATGAGCGAGGAGACCGACCACGGTCGCAACGACCCGGCCGGCTACGACGACTACGTTGCGGGCCCCGACGGTGGCACCTCGGTGATGACGCGACACTCGGGCGCCCGCGCCATCGAGGTGCTGCCCCGCCAGCTGGTGCCGCACTCGGGAGCGGTCCGGGCCGGCGGCATGCGGCACCGGGAACGGGTCACCCAGGGTGGCAGCCACCTCTACGTCGCCGACGACGAGGATCGGCACCGAGTCCCACCAGTTCCCCGGCCCAACCCACTCACCCGTGCGCTCCGCGCCACCGGCGACCTGTTCGCCCTGGGCATGGACACCGTCAGCCTCAGCTTCAAGCGGCCCTTCGCGTTGAAGGAAACGATCGAGCAGTTCTGGTTCGTCGTCAGCATCTCCTGGCTCCCTGCCCTGCTGGTGGCGATTCCCTTCGGTGCAGTGATCGCGCTGCAGCTCGGCACGCTCACGGTCCAGATCGGAGCGCAGTCCTTCACCGGAGCAGCCAGTGTGCTCGCCGTCGTGCAGCAGGCTGCACCGATCGTCACCACCCTGGTCATCGCAGGGGCAGGTGGTGCCGCGATCTGTGCGGAGATCGGCTCACGCCGCATCCGCGACGAGA
>DATCYH010000513.1:0-2648 GCA_036570405.1 Nocardioides sp. | reverse complement strand
CGTCGATGCTGCCGAGCAGCTCGTTGAGGACCTTGTGCACCAGTGCCCCGGAGGCGAGCGCCGCCCCGACGACGGCGCCGGAAGCCCATCCGATCCCGCCGATCACCGCGTACTGCAACGCCGCGATCGAACCGAGGACGTTGAAGTCGGCGAATCGGATGTTCGTCTGGCGGAAGGCGAGCGCCACCCCGCCGACTGCGGCGAGACCGGCGGACAGCCCGAAGGCATAGAGCTTTGCGCCCGAGACGCTCACGCCGAGCGACGCCGCGACCCGCTCGTTCGCTCGCACCGCCAGCAGCCGGCGCCCGGAACGGCCCCGTCGGACGTTGGCGACCACCAGGGTGCAGAGGACCAGGAGGACGAGGACGAAGGCGCCGTACCGCTCTGGTGTCGAGACCGGGTCCAGCCCGATGCCGAGCACGCTGGGCGTGTCGACCGGCAGGCCGATGAGGCCCCCGGTGAGGGATCCGTTGCTGAACAGCAGGGCGCTCACCATCAGCGCGAGCCCGAGCGTGGCCACGGCGAGGTCTACGCCGCGCGTTCGCAGGGCGGCGAGGGCGACGAGGAGTCCGAGCGGCACGGTGGCGAGGACTGCGACGATCAACGCCAGCGCGAATGGGACCTCGGCGGAGGACACGAGGCGACCCGCCACCCAGGCTCCGAACCCTGCCAGGGCCAGCTGGCTCAGGGAGACCTGGCCGGCGTATCCGGTCACCACCACGAGCGACAGCACGATGATGGCGGTGGCGAACGTGACGATGAGCGCGTCGGCGTAGCCATCGGCACCGAACAGGACGAGGAGGGCCAGCACGATCCCCGCCCCGGCTCGGGCCGGGGAGACGGTCCCGGCGCCGGGGATCGGCAGTCGGACGAGCGATTCCCCTCGGGTCATACGGGATCGGCCGGCCACCACGGTGCCCGCGACGATGATCGCCATCGGTACCGCCTGCGGGAGCCCGGTCAACGACAGCGGGTCGATGCTGACCGCCCGGGCGATGTCGGCCTGGAAAAGCGACAGCAAGCTCTGCAGCACCCCGATCACGAGGGCAGCTCCCACGGCGAGACCGAAGGAGGAGAACCGGCCGACGAGCGCGGCGGCGAGTGCGGGGATCACGGTGAGGGTGAGGACGGCGCCGTCGAGCGAGACGACCGGTGCCAGGAAGATCGCGGCGAGGGCCGAGAGGCCTCCGGCCAGCACGAGGTTGGCGACCTCGATCCGACGGGTAGACCAGCCGGCACTTGCGGCGACACGTGGGTTCTCCGACACCGCGGCGGTGGCCAGGCCGAACAGCGTCCTCGAGTAGACCACCCAGAGGATCAGTGCGAGGACGAGCGACAGGCCGATGAGGACGAGCCGGTCCTGCCCGATGCGCAGCTCGTCGGTCAGCGCCACGGCGTCGGTGACGAGCAGGGAGTCAGGTGTACCCCGGCCGCCGTGCCACACGACCTGGATGAACCCTTGGGCTGCGACCATCACCCCCAGGGTCGCGATGAGCTTGACCAATGCGGAGGCACGCCGCAGGGCAATGAGCACGAGCATCGTCAACAAACCCAGGGCGCAGCCGGTGAGGAGGCCGGCGCCAACCGCGACGGGCACGGGGATGCTGTGGTCGTCTCGGAGCGTGTAGGTGACGAACGCGCCGACGGCGCCGACGGCACCAGCGGAGAAGTTCAAGACGCCGGAGGCGCGATGGACGACCACGATCCCGAGGGACACCAGTGCGAAGAGGCTGCCGGTGGCAAGGCCCAGCAGGACGAACCTGACCGATTGCTGGCTCAGCAGGCTTGCGGCCAGCAGCGCTTCGAGCCGCACATCAGGGCCCTTCGGTGGTGACCGGCTCGTTCACGTCGGCGAAGCCGTCGGACACGACGGTGATCTTCCCCTCGACGACCCGAGTGATCAGGGCCCGGTTCGTGAACACCCGCAGCGCGTTCAGGGGGGCATCCGGGAACGCCGGCGCGGTCCAGTCCACCGGCGTCCATTCCGGCCGGTCGGTGACGGTCGCCTTCGAGAGCAGGTCCACGAGCGCGGCGCTGTCGATGGCGTCGATGTCGTCTGCGCCCTTCAGGACGTCCACGAGGACGTGGATTGCTGTCCAACCCCCCACCTGGGCGGAGGTGAGGTCGGAGGTGTCGGCACCGGTCGCCGCAACGGCGTCGGCCATGGCGGCGACGCCCTCGTTGTCGCGGTCGCTCGCTGGCCATCCGTAGTCACCGAAGTACAAGCCCTCCACCCCGTCGCCGAGCTCGTCCACGTCTGCCTGGCTTGCCGACGGACCGGGCATGAAGACCGCCGTGTCGGCGAGGTCGATGCCCTCGGACGCGATCGCCTGGACCACGGGTTGGACCTCGGGGTCGCTCAGCAGGAACACCGCGGCGTCAGCCCCCGAAGCGGTGACCTGGGCGACGATGGGCGCGAAGTCGGTGACGCCGGACTCGTAGCTGATCCAGCCACCGAAGTCGATGTCGACGCGACCGGCGTGGGCCTCGACCTGGCTGACCAGGAACTCCACCGTCGGTGACTGCGGTCCCACCAACACCACCTGCTCTTTGCCGAGCCCGGCCGCCGCGCTCACCTCCCCGAGCACCATGGTGAGACCGCTGCCCAAGGGGAACGACAGCGGGTCCGTGGCGTCGACCGTGCTGAC
>DATCYH010000512.1:0-2051 GCA_036570405.1 Nocardioides sp. | reverse complement strand
GGATCCAGCGATCTGCCTGGCCCACTCACGTGACCGCGCACAGCTGCGAGCGAAGCACGGCCTGGACGCCGACCTGCCGCTGGTCGGCATCTTCGGGGTGGTGGGGGAGCGGAAGAACGCCCCGATGATCCTGGCCGCGATGCAGCACGCCGGGATCGACGCCAAGCTGGTTCTCGCCGGCAAGGTCGCGCCCGAGGTGCAGGAGTGGCTCGACGGTCTCGCTGTGGCCGATCGGGAGCGGATCATCGTGCGACACGGCTTCCTGCCCGACGACGTGCTGGACGAGATGGTGGCGGCGGTGGACGTCGTACCTCTCGCCCTGACCAACAACGGACCCAGCGGCATCATGGGCAAGGCATTGGCCGCCGAGGTGCCGGTGGTGACCGCCGGCTCTGAGGTGCGCGCACGAGAGATCCGGGCCACCGGCGGTGGCGTGGCCTGCGAGCTCACCGTGGAGGCGCTCGGCCAAGCGATGCGTGAGGTTCTCGAGGACACCTCGCCGCGGATCAGCTCGGTGCCGCCAGCGACCGCCGACGCGTTCGCGGAGACCCTGCTGGGCCTCTGAGGTCTGCCCCGTTCAGCGGGTCGCCTCGAGGGCCATCTGCGCGTCGCCGGACACCCCGCGCTGGTCCATCCCGGCCAGGGCGGCATGCGAGCTCTCGCCGAGCGGGCAGCGTACGACGTCACGGAACCCGGCTGCCTCGAGCTCGGCCTTCAACGTCTCGAAGTCATAGACATAGCCGGTGTGGTGACCGAACTCCCCGATCGGGATCCGGACCAGGTCCAGGGGGTGCTCGACGGTCAGGCCCATCGAGGAGTAGTGCTTCCCGGCCGGGGTCTCAGCCGGCACCACGCCCGCGAGGTAGAGCTCGATGTGGTGCCGGATGTCCGGTGTCACCAGACGGATCACTCCACCGGGACGCAGGCAGCGCGCGGCCTCACGGAGCATCGCGCGGCCGGGCTCGAGCGGGATGTGCTCGATGACGTTGTCGGAATAGACGAACTCCACCGAGTCGTCCTCGAGCGGCCAGGTCGCGGTCGCGTCGAGGTAGTTGCGGGTCACCGCGCTGACGTTGGTGACCACCCAGCCGGGGCGCTTCGCGGTCCCGCCGATCTCCAGCTTCAACGGCCGCGCGGCGTCGGCGAGCGTGCTGATGATGCGTCGCTTGGCAACGGGGTGGTTGACGGTGGCAACGGCCGTGCGAGCGATGGCGCGGAGGCGAGGGTTCACGAGCGGCAGGCTAGTGCAGTGGGACCGCGCCGACCAGATGTTGGGCAAACCGGGCATCCCTCGCCCTATGCTCATGCCCGTGCCACTCATCCAGCGATCCATCGTGAAGGTCGCCGAACAGCTCGCCAAGCGTGGTTTCGAGGTACGCCGTCACCCGGCCGCCCGACGCCAGAAGCTGTTCGCGCGCCACGGCGTCGACCTCGTGATCGACGTCGGCGCTGCCGATGGTGGCTATGGCCGGGACCTGCGAACCTTCGGCTATGCCGGCCGGATCGAGTCCTTCGAGCCCCTCGCCGCGGCGTACGCCCGACTCGAGAAGAACCTCGATGCCAACTGGCACGCGCACCACCACGCGCTGGGCGCCGAGGAGGGCCAAGCGGTCATCAACGTCGCCTCCAACTCCAACTCCAGCTCGTTGCTGCCGATGCTCGACGCGCACCGCGAGGCCGCGCCTCAGGTGGACTACGTCGGGCAGGAGACGATCATCCTCAAGCGCCTCGACGACCTCGACATCCTCGGCGGTGCGCGCGCACCGTTCCTCAAGATCGACACCCAGGGCTTCGAGAAGTCGGTGATCGAGGGCGGTGCCGAGACCATCGCGCGGTGTGTCGGGGTGCAGCTCGAGATTTCGTTCGTGCCGCTCTATGACGGCGGGATGCTGGCCGACGAGGCGATCTCGTGGGGCTATGCGAACGGCTTCCGGATCGCGGTGATCGAGCAGGGCTATGCCGCGCCGACTGGCGAGGTGCTCCAGATGGATGCGGTCTTCATGCGAGAGGGATCCTGAGATGTCCACGTTGACCTCCTCCGACGGCCTCGG
>DATCYH010000511.1:0-8031 GCA_036570405.1 Nocardioides sp. | reverse complement strand
CTGCAGCGTCGTGCGGATGTCGTTGAACTGCATCTCCTGCGCGTGCAGCGAGCGGCCCGACGTCTGGACGTGGTACTTCAGCTTCTGCGAGCGGTCGTTGGCGCCGTACTTCTCCTTCATCGCGACCGCCCAGATGCGGCGGGCGACGCGGCCGAGGACGGTGTACTCCGGGTCCATGCCGTTGCTGAAGAAGAACGACAGGTTCGGCGCGAAGTCGTCGATGTCCATCCCGCGGGCGAGGTAGGCCTCGACGTAGGTGAAGCCGTTGGCCAGGGTGAAGGCGAGCTGGCTGATCGGGTTCGCCCCGGCCTCGGCGATGTGGTAGCCCGAGATCGAGACGGAGTAGAAGTTCCGGACCTGGTTCTCGATGAACCACTCCTGGATGTCGGCCATCATCCGCAGGCTGAACTCGGTGGAGAACAGGCAGGTGTTCTGACCCTGGTCCTCCTTGAGGATGTCTGCCTGCACGGTGCCGCGGACGTTGGCCAGGGCGTACGCCGCCAGCGTTGCGCGCTCCTCCTCGTCGGGCTCGCGGCCCTTCTCCTCGCGGAACGCGTCGACCTGCTGGTCGATGACCGTGTTCAGGAAGAACGCCAGGACCGTCGGGGCCGGGCCGTTGATGGTCATGCTCACGCTCGTCGAGGGCGAGACCAGGTCGAAGCCGCCGTAGAGCACCTTCATGTCGTCCAGCGTGGCCACCGAGACGCCCGAGGTGCCGACCTTGCCGTAGACGTCGGGTCGCGGGTCGGGGTCACGGCCGTAGAGGGTGACCGAGTCGAAGGCGGTGGAGAGCCTGGTGGCGTCGCCGTCCTCGGAGAGGATCTTGAACCGGCGGTTGGTGCGGGCCGGGTCGCCCTCGCCGGCGAACATCCGGGCCGGGTCCTCGCCGTCGCGCTTGAACGGGAAGACGCCTGCGGTGTAGGGGAAGAACCCCGGGAGATTCTCCTCGCGCCAGAAGCGGACCAGCTCGCCGTGGTCCTCGTAGCGCGGCAGAGCGACTCGGCGAATCTTGTTGCCCGAGAGGGACTCGCGGGTGAGCTTGGTGTGCAGCTCCTTGTCGCGGATCCGGATCACCTGCTCGTCTCCGGAGTAGGACTGCACCACTGAGGGCCAGTTGGTGATCTGGTCGGCGACCTCGTGCGGAAGTTCCTTGAGGGTCTTCTCCAGAAGGGCGGCGACGTCCGCATTGCCCTCGAGCTCATCGGCGACCGCCTGGACCTGCTGCGCCTTGCGCGCCGCAGCGACCAGCCGCTCCGTCTCGGCGTGATAGGCCCGCACCGTCTCGGTGATCTCGGAGAGATAGCGGACCCGACCGGTCGGGACGACCTGGGCGATGCCGGACGAGTGGCGTACGTCGACCCGGGGCAGGACCCCCTCGGCGACCGGCAGGCCGTGCTCCCCGAGGGTGGCGAGCAGGTGCTGGTATAGCGCGGTGACACCGTCGTCGTTGAAGGTTGCGGCCGAGGTGCCGAAGACCGGCATCTCCTCGGGCTTCTTGCCGAACGCCTCGCGGTTGCGGACCAGCTGGCGACCGACGTCACGCAGCGCGTCCATTGCGCCGCGGCGCTCGAACTTATTGATGGCGACAGTGTCGGCGAAGTCGAGCATGTCGATCTTCTCGAGCTGCGAGGCTGCGCCGAACTCCGGGGTCATGACATACATCGAGGTGTCGACGAACGGCAGCACGCCGGCGTCACCCTGACCGATGCCGGGCGTCTCGAGGACGACGAGGTCGTGGCCGGCTGCCTTGACGACCGTGAGCACGTCCTCGAGCCCGTCGGGGAGCTCGTGGCTGCCTCGCGTGGCCAGCGACCGGAAGAGGATCGGCGACTCGGCGCCACCGTTGTGGACCGAGTTCATCCGGATCCGGTCACCGAGCAGGGCTCCGCCGCCACGGCGACGCGTCGGGTCGACCGCGATCACCGCGATCCGGAGCTTGTCCTGCTGGTCGACGCGGAATCGGCGCACCAACTCGTCGGTGAGGCTGGACTTGCCCGAGCCTCCGGTGCCGGTGATGCCGAGGACCGGGGTGGTGCGCGCTGCGGCGGCCTCGCGGAGGCGGACCAGGACGTCCTCGCCGAGCTCGCCGAGCTCGGCACCGGTGATGGCACGGGCGACCGCGAACCGGTCACCGGAGAGCACCGCGTCGGCGGTGACCGCCTTCTCCTGCCACAGGTCGATGTCGCAGTCGCGGATCATCGAGTTGATCATCCCGACCAAGCCCATCGACTGACCGTCCTCGGGCGAGAAGATCTTCACGCCGGACTTCGCCAGCCGGGCGATCTCCTCGGGCACGATGACGCCGCCACCGCCGCCGTACACCTTGATGTGCCCGGCGCCGCGCTCGCGGAGGAGTTCGACGAGGTATTCGAAGTATTCGACGTGGCCACCTTGGTAGGACGAGACGGCGATGCCTTGCACGTCCTCCTCGATCGCTGCCTCGACGACTTCGGTCACGGCACGGTTGTGACCGAGGTGGATCACCTCGGCGCCCTGGCTCTGAAGGATTCGGCGCATGATGTTGATCGATGCGTCGTGGCCGTCGAAGAGGCTGGAGGCGGTGACGAACCGGACCGGGTTGACCGGCTTGTGCAGTTCGCTGGGCTGGGTCGGCAACGATGACACGGAGACTCCTGGCGACGAGATAGTTGGACGTCCTAGTTAAATAGTAGGACGTCCTAGGAGTTCGTGCAAAGTGGAGTGCGCCTCGACCAGCGAGGGGCCGTACCACGTGATCAGGCGGCCTTCGAGCAGAAGGGTCTTCCGCTCCGGGAAGGCCTCGGGGCCGTCGTCGCGACTGAACACGTAGGGCTCGTCGGGCAGCACGACGACATCGGGCGTACGAGCCGA
Source organism: Nocardioides sp. (assembly GCA_036570405.1). GTDB lineage: Bacteria > Actinomycetota > Actinomycetes > Propionibacteriales > Nocardioidaceae > Nocardioides. The sequence goes on along the minus strand of DATCYH010000511.1, from coordinate 5,181 downwards.
GATCTCCTCCACCGTCGTTGTCGGATAGCGGTCGGGCGAGTCCGCAAATGCGTTCGCCACCCCGACCCGGGCCAACAAGTCACCGGTGAAGGTGTCGCGGCCGACCACCATCCAGGGATCGCGCCAGATCGCCACCGCGGCCGTGGTGTGCGGGTCGGGAAGCTCTCCTGACCACAATCGAGCCGCCTCCACGAGCCACCCGGGCTGCTCACGACCCAGCACGTCGACGAAGAGCCGGGTCATCGCCCCGATGGCCTGGGGCACCGATTCGGTCACCGTCACCCAGACCGTGATCCCCCGTTCCCTGAGCCGGCGGACGTCCAGCTCGCGGTTCTCCTCCTGGTTGGCGACGACCAGGTCGGGCTCCAGGGCGGCGATCGCGTTGAGATCGGGGTTCTTCGTGCCGCGCACCCGAGCCACGTCGAGGTCGGCTGGATGAGTGCACCAGTCGGTCGCACCGACCAGGAGGCCGGTGTCGGCCAACGCTTCGGTCAAGGAAGGGACGAGGCAAACGATCCGGCGCGGAGGCGCACTCAGATCAACCTGCTCGCCCAGATCATCGAAGAGGGGGTCCATGGACGCGACCCTATGTTGCGTGGCCGGGCCGCCGCTCTGGGCTTGGTCCGCCGCGACCGGCATGCTGTAGTCGTGCAACTTTCCCGGGTGATCGCGACGTCCGCAACCCTCGCTGCCACGCCCTCACGCAACGCCAAGGTGGCTGCGGTGGCTACCTTGTTGCGCGAAGCGGCCGAGGCCGGAGCTCCGGTCGAGCTGGTGGCCGACTATCTGGCTGGAACACTCCCGCAACGCAGGGTCGGGGTCAGTTGGCGGGGGCTTTCCTCGCTGCCGGATCCTGCATCGGCGAGCTCGCTCGCCGTGGAGGAGGTCGATGCCGCCTTGACGCGGATCGGTGCGCTTGTCGGCAGTGGTTCGGCGGCACGCCGTACGGCTGCCGTGACCGAACTCTTCGCGCGGGCGACCGTCGAGGAACAGGAATGGCTGCGCGGCCTGATCACCGGCGAACTGCGCCAGGGCGCCAGCGACGGCGTGCTTCTGAAGGCGATCGCCGAAGCCGGCGCGGTGCCGGAAACGGCTGTACGTCGTGCCGTCATGCTGGCTGGGCTCGCGGGCCCGGTGGCTCGGGTGGCGTTGGAGTCAGGCGAAGCCGGACTCTCGGAGATCCGGCTCGAGGTCGGCCGCCCCCTGCGGCCAATGCTGGCCGGCAGTGCCCCGGACATTGCTGCGGCCATGGCCAGTTCGAGCGGCGACTTCGCGCTGGACAGCAAGTTGGACGGCATCCGCATCCAGGCCCATCGCTCTGGCTCATCGGTGCGACTGTTCACTCGCACCCTCGATGATGTCACCGACCGGTTGCCGGAGGTCGTCGATGCTGTCCTGGCCCTCCAGGCCACCGAGGTCGTGCTCGATGGCGAGTTGATCGCCGAGCGATCCGGGCGACCGGAGCCCTTCCAGGTCACCGGATCGCGGACGATGAGCAGTTCTGATCCCGCAGCGATGCGCGAGACGGTGCCCTTGACGACGTACTTCTTCGATCTGCTCCACCTGGACGGGCGAGATCTGGTCGACGAGCCCGCGGCCGCGCGTTGGCAGCTGCTATCCGAGGTGGCGCCCGCACATGTCGTGCCGCGGATCGTCACCTCCGACGCGGCAAAGGCCCAGACCTTCTTTGACGAGCGGATCGCAGCCGGACACGAGGGTGTGGTGGTCAAGGATCCCCAGGCGCTGTACGCCGCCGGTCGTCGAGGCGCCGGCTGGGTGAAAGTGAAGCCGCGTCACACCCTCGACCTGGTCGTGCTCGCTGTCGAATGGGGCAGCGGTCGACGGCGAGGCAAGCTCTCCAACATCCACCTCGGTGCGCGCGACGGGGACGGATTCGTGATGTTGGGCAAGACGTTCAAGGGGATGACGGACGAGATGCTGGCCTGGCAGACCGAGCGGTTCCTCGCCCTCGAGACCTCTCGCGAGGACCACGTGGTCTTCGTACGTCCCGAGCAGGTGGTCGAGATCGCGTTCGACGGAGTCCAGCGATCGACTCGTTATCCCGGGGGCGTTGCCCTACGTTTCGCGCGGGTGCTGCGCTACCGCGACGACAAGCTTGCTGCGGAAGCGGACACGATCTCGACGATGCGCGCCTTCCTCGGCTGAGGGCCGAGGAACACGCGCTCTCATGACATCGCAAACCGTTCAGGCTGCAGGGGCGTAGTCCAGTTGCAGGTCGTGGCGGTGATGGATCTCCACCACCACTAGGTTGGATCGACGCTCGCGCTGGCCGGGTAGGGGCGGTGCCGTTGAGGTGTAGGTGTGTCCGGTCGGTGTGGTTGTCTCGACCTGATGTCGCTTGCCGGGTGGATGTTTGCCCGCTGCTGACCATCCCGGGGCTTGTTTGGCGTAGTTGCAGGACTGGCACAGCCCTTGGAGGTCTTCCTCGATCGTCTCGCCGCCGTTGGCGACTCCTGTGGCGTGGTCGTGGTGGCGGATAGGAGCGTCACACCAGAGGTTGCGACAGATCCCGCCATCACGAACATTCAGCAGGTCACCGAGTCCCTTCGGCACCAGCCTGGCCAGTGACGACATCGCGACCAAGCCACCGTGCGGGCCGGCGTACACCGTCTTCAACCAGGTCTCGCACTCAGCCGAGAGGCTGCGCTCGATGAGTTCGCGGGCCAGGTCCGCAGGGATCGGTCCGAACCCGTCCACGTGCGCAGTATCGTTGCCGCCACCCAGCAGGGTCTGGTCGGAAACCACCAAGTTGATGTGCACCGGCGCCTGACCAGATGCGTCATCCTGGCCGGTGATCCGCGCGACCAAGATGTCGGCCATGATCTGCCCACGAGAACGAGGATCACCACCAGACTTCAAGGCATCGGCCGCTTGGGTCAGGGCCGCATAGACCGAAACTCCCTTGGCCATCGGCAACAAGCCGGTCAGGTAGGTCATCGTGTCGGGTGCTGGTCGGATGGTGACCCGCCGATCCGCTTCGGCCTTGGCGCGGCGTCGGACCACCGAAGCTGGGTCGAGCTTCGCCGCTCGCTTTGCGGCTTCAGCGGCCACCTGACGGTCCGACATCTTCTCGAGCGTGGCCCCATCCGCGGCCAACTCCCGGTCGATCAGGGCCCGGTCTTGGCGGTTCAGGCAGGCGGTCTCGCGGGCCAGCAGGGTTGCCTTCCACTCACCGATCTTGCCGGCGCGGAAAGCGGCCATCGTGTGTGGCATCTCGGTGCGAAGCACCTTCGCCAACCCAAGTTGCCGCTGACCACGATGCGGCGAGACCCGTCGCGCCAACGCGATCTGATGTGCGATGCCGCGACCCTGACGCTCGGCCGGGATGCCCTGATCTGCTGCCCGGGCACGCATCGAGGTGTCGAGATCCACAGCAAGATCAGCCTGCGCTGCTTCGGCGGCGCACTTCAGTTCTTCGAGCGCGCGCAATGCATCGATCCTCGCGGAATCGCCGTCCGCGGCCCCGGCAGCCTGACACAGGGCATTGGTCCATCGCGCGATCATCGAGGCGTCCACGGGCACGTCAGCGCCCGGCGTGGGCTGCCTCGTCCCTGGAGTCTCGATCACTTCGAACATGCGTTCGATTCTATCTCTTTCGACCGACAGGGTCCAGACCCCCGAAACGATCTGTGGAGAATCTTCAGCGCCCGACGAACCAACGCCCGATCAGAGTCCCGTCCTCCTCAAGCAGGGTCGCCAGAGACAGGTCCACATCGAGCACCGGGCCGTGCGCGATCCGGATGTGCTCCCCACCCACAAGACGCGGAACTGTCGTGGTGCACACCTCGTCGACCACGCCGGCCGCAAGCATGTCGCTGAACAGCGTGGGCCCTCCTTCGCTGAGCAGGTTCGCAAAACCCCGATCGGCCAGCGCGGTCTTCAGCGCGCCGAGGTCGACAGCGCTCTCCCCCAACACCAGGACGTTGTCCTCGCCCAGTTCGCTCCGCAACGCGGCAAGACCCGACGATTGCGCATGGGTGGCGACCAGAACGCTGCCCGCAGGTGCACCGACGAGTGACTCGGGCACTCGGCCACTGGAGGTGACGACGACAATTGGCTTGTCAGCCGGTTTGTAGCCCTCGACCCGCGCGGTGCCGGCACCAATGACGATCACGTCGGCCTGTGCTCGAAGCTGGTCGAAGATCCGCTTGTCGGCGGCGTTGTTGATAGACCCGGACTTGCCCGACTCGCCGGTCGCCGCGCCGTCGATGGTCTCCACGAAGTTCACCCGCAGCCACGGCATGCGCGGCACTGCATATACGGATCGCAGCTGATCATCGGTGGCGTCCGCGACCGGCGCCAACCCTGCGACCTCGTCCACCAGGATCCTCACCGCCAGCTCACCACCCAATAGCTCACACCGAAGGGGTCGTCCGCATACAGCACGTCCACGTCGTTCGCCGCGGGGACGAGTCGTCCCAAGGCGGCGAGAGCCGAGATGCCATCGGCAAGGAGGTCGACTGCCAGGGCAGCGTCCACAGCAGCCAGCGCGGTCCCATCCCCATCGCGCAACGCCTTGTCGATCCCGGCGTCGAACTCGAAGGAGCGCTCATCGAGGTGGCCCGGTGCCTTCTCGCCCCGGCGGGCACTGCCGTTCGCGACGACCACCACCGCGCTCGCGTCGGTCGCGACCTGCGGGTCCACCGCCACGATGGTTCCCGCGAAGCCGACTGCGTCGAGCAGCGAGGCAGCCACCCGCTGGCCGCGGTCCGAGCCCGCGAGCACCTCGATCCGAGCCGGTGATCGACCGACCAGGCTTCCCAGCGCCGAGAGGCACGCCGTCCGAAGTTCTGCGACCGGGTCGATGAGACCGGCATGTTCGGGCAGCAGTGCCGGAACGGGCGGGACGATGACGACGTCGATCATGCGAGCCCCCTGATCGCGCGCGTCGGAGGGCGACGCCCGGCGATGGTCGCGACCATGTCGACCACCTGTCGGGTCTCGACCACCTCATGGACCCGATAGATGCGGGCGCCTGCCAGCGCACAGACAGCCGTGGCGGCGAGGGTTCCGGTGAGGCGCTCCCCCACTGGGAGGTCAAGGGTCTCGCCGACGAAGTCCTTGTTGGACAGGGAGACCAGGACCGGATGGCAGGTCGCGACCATCTCACCGAGCCGACGGGTCACCTCGAGCGAGTGGAAGGTGTTCTTGCCGAAGTCG
>DATCYH010000510.1:0-3442 GCA_036570405.1 Nocardioides sp. | reverse complement strand
GCCGTAGTGCAGGATCGTCCGCTCGTCGGCGACGGTGACGAAGTAGCGCTTGTCATCCGGGGTGCCCTGGCCCAGGTTCGGCAGGTCGCCGGTGACGTGCACCGCGCGGACGAAACTGTTCGGGTCCGCCAGGTTGTCGATGTGCTCCACGCCGACCCGTGCCATCCGGATCATGTGCAGCACCACCGGGCGGCAATCGGTGACCTGAACCCCGGCCGCGAACCGCTCCAGCGGTGAACCCGGCTGCGCCATCAGATACGGGATCACGTACATCGTCTTGCCGGCCGAGGCGCCGCGCATGTTCTCCTTCTGCAGCGCGATCATCTCGGCGGCCGGACGCCAGTTGTTGTACTGGCCCTTGTCCTTCGGGTCGCTGGTCGCGACGACGGTGCGCTCCTCGGAGCGGGCGGTGTCCTTGTGGTAGCTGCGGGAGTAGTAGAGCCCCTCGCCAGCGTCCTGCAGCTCGCCTGCGGCGAGTGCCTCCTGGATCAGGCGGGAGTCGTCAGCAGCGCTGACCACCTCGATGCGGTCTGCGCCGGTGAGCTCTGCGTCGTAGCGCACGTATTCGCGTACGTGCGGGTTCTTGAGCCCAGCCGCATCCAGTGTTGCCTCAACGTCTGCCATCGTCTGCCTTGACCCTCTCGTGGAAGTGTCGATCTGCCCTGCGTCGATCTGTCGTGCAAGTTCTGCTGTGTGCGGTGGGGACCTACGCTGCTCGCCACCTGTGTGGAATGCAGGCTTACATTAGTTGAAGAGTTTTGCAACTAATGTAGTCTTCACCTTCAGCGAGACGAACCCGAGGAGGTGAGATGACGACCAGTATCCCCATCTATCAGGCTAAGGCCGACCTCTTCCGCACATTGGGACACCCCGTCCGGATCCGCGTCCTCGAGCTCCTCCAGGAAAAGCCGATGCCGGTGCGAGACCTGCTCGCCGATCAGCAGGTGGAGTCTTCCAGCCTCTCCCAGCAATTGGCAGTCCTTCGCCGTGCCGGGTTGGTCACGTCGACACGGGAGGGGACCACGGTCGTCTATTCGGTCAGCACCGACGACGTTGCCGACCTGCTCGCAGCCGGCCGAAGGATCCTCGCGTCGGTCTGGAGTGACGCCGAGGGACTGCTCGCGGAGCTGCGCGAGTCCTCTTGATTTCGCCGAACCGAATGGCTTCGGCTATTCTCTTCCAGTCCTCGCTTGCGGGGCCTGCGCCTGTAGCTCAACGGATAGAGCATCTGACTACGGATCAGAAGGTTTGGGGTTCGAATCCCTACAGGCGCACAGATAGATGAGTCGAGACTCGGGTGACCTGAGTCGCGACATGTAACTCACACAGAAGAGCCCCCGGCCGACGGCCGAGGGCTCTTCTGCGTTGGTGCGCCCGTGCCGTTCGTCATCGGTGGTTCGACGCGACCACTCGACGCCGCCCCTCCTAGCGGCGGCGGTGATTCACGGCGTACTCCGCGTGCTCTTCTCGACAGCGAGAAGCGTCGTGACGCCTCGCTCCGGAAGACATGTTCAGGAAATTCCTCAGGAGGTTCGACGGAGTTGATAACACTCTTACACACTGTGATCGTGGCGTTACAGTGAGCCGCGTCACCCACTACGGAGGGCGGGATCGCCTTCGGGGCCACCGTGCGCTGTTCCTACTGGGGCAGTCGCAGCGAACTCGTGGAGGTGCTGGCGCTCGCCCGTGCGGGCCTGATCACCGTCGATCACGAGGTGATCACACTGGAGGAGGTGCCAGCCGCCTATGAGCGGCTCCGCGCCGGTCGTGCCCACGGGCGCGCTGTTGCAGTTCCCCAGCGCTGAGGCGTACGCCGACCGCCCTCAGATCGTGATGTCGCCGGCCGCGCGACTGTAGGCCGCGCTCCCCGCGAGTGAGGTCCGCACGATCGTCGAGCGGTCCGGGGAGTGGCTGGCCGCCACGGCAAGTGCCCCGAGCAGGCCGGTCAACGGGTCGGCGACGGCATCGCCCAGGAAGTCGGGAGTGCCGTCGTCCCGGACCGTCACGATCCCGCCCGCCACGGCGGCGTCGTCCCCGAACCCGACGCGGTGGGGTTGATCCGGCCCGTGGCCGGTGATCTGCAGCCAGGTCCGTGCCCGGCCGTCGGCCATGACCTTCGCGGGAGCGACCCCGAGTCCCTCGAGCGCGCGGGGACGACTGGCCTCGATCACGATGTCGGCCGACGCCACAAGGTCCGACAACTCGCCCGGTCCATCGGGGGCGGTGAGGTCGATGGTGCGGACCTCCGCGCCTGCACGGAGCTCGGCGTAGAAGGTGGGATCACCCCAGCGCGAGGCATCGCGACGTTGTGTGGACTCCACGTGGACCACCTCGAACCCGAGGCGGCCCAGCACGTGCGCCGCAAGGGGTGCCGCCCACAACGAACCAAGATTGACGACGCGTCGCGTGGTGCTCGCGTGCCGGGCTGCCGTGGAGGTGATCCGCCACGGGACCTCGGGTGATGGTGTCTCGCCCCATCGCGCCGCAGGCAGGTCGAGCAGGGTGGCACGGTCGACGGCCGCCTGTGCGGTGATCCGAGCCGACCACCGCTCGACGGCGGCCCAGGGATCGTCGACGTCGTCCTCGACGAGTGCGGGGACCAGCTCGAGGTCGCTCGGCCGGGCCAGGTTGAGCACCCACCAGCCGTCCGTGGCACGCAGGAGTCGAGCACTGCCGCCGCGCGAGACCTGGTCGGGGCTCGTCCGGTGCGTCGTACCGGCCAGCGCGGCGCGACGACCGAGCACCTCCGCTCCGTCGATGCGCAGGTCGGCACCGAACCGCTCGCGGGCGACCGAGTCGAGTACGACGCCTGCGGCGCGGGCGACCGTCACGGGCCGTCCGTGCATGACCGAGTTGAGTGGGACCGCGCGCCCGGATGCGTCGAGCAGGCCGGTCGCTGCCCAGTCGTCAGCGGCCCAGCTGTCGGCGGAGTCATCGGGGGCGGAGCCCCGGTCGAGCCCGGCCAGGAGTTCCGGCTCGAGGTGATGACCGAGGCCGCGCGCGAGCAGCTCGGCCACGCCGGCGACGGTTGAAGGGCCCATGTCCACAGCATCCTAGGGCGGGATCGGCGGTGACATACTGGGCGCCATGCCGACTGCTCCGAGTGCTCCGGCCGAGCACGGCGACGTCGTACCGCCGCTGGAGTTGGTCGTGGTGCGCCCTGGTGAATCGATCTCCCGCGACCACCACCGGATCACGGTGCTGGTGCTGGACTCGGCCACGTCACGCTCCGACCTGGATGATCATGCCCTGGCTGAAGCCGACCTGGTGATCGCTCCGGTCGACTCCCTGTCGGCGCAGTGCCGCGAGGTCGTCGGCGTCGATGACATCGACGAGGCGATCGAGCTGCTCACGCGCTCCGTGGCCGAACACCCCTGCGCCGCCTGGTCGCTGGCCCGCCTCCTGCCGATCACGGAGTCCCTCGATGTCCCGCAGGCGCTTC
>DATCYH010000509.1:0-2345 GCA_036570405.1 Nocardioides sp. | reverse complement strand
GAGATCACCAAGGTGATCCGCAAGCGACAGGACTCCCTCACCGAGGCCTTCGACACCGCCCCCCCCCTGGCCGAGAACCTGACCCGTGCCTACGACCAGCGCACCGGACGCCTGCGGGTCCAGTTCAACACCGACACCGGTCCGCTCTCCGCGTCGTTCCGCAACTACTTCTGCAAGCAGCTCAACCTGCCTGCCTGCGACCTCCTGCTCAACGAGGACGGCACCGGGGCCCTGGATCCGCTCTTCGACCTCATCGCCGGAGTCATCCCCGGGGACATCCCATGATCCGCCGGATCGCCACAGCAGCCGCGCTCTGCCTCGTCATGGTCGGCGGGGGCTGCTCCTTGAGCCTGCAGGACGTCCCGCTCCCCTCGCTCGTCAGCGGCCCGACCTATGAGGTCGAGGCGGTCTTCGAGAGTGCCCTCAACCTGCCTGTCGACTCACCGGTGAAGATGGACGGCGCCACCGTCGGCCAGGTGACCGCGGTGAGGGTGGAGGACTATGCGGCGCACGTGAAGATGAAGATCATCGAGGACCAGCCGCTGCGGGCGGGAGGTCGGGCGGAGATCCGGCTGACCTCGCCGATGGGCACCGCCTTCGTGGAGCTCATCGACGGCAAGGGCGAGAACCTCCCCGAGGGCTCCGTGATCGGCTTGGCCAGCACGACGAAGTCGCCCGACGTCGCGGACCTGCTCGCGAGTCTCTCGGTGGTGGTCACCGGTGGCAGCTTCGCCGACATCAAGACCATCATCGACGAGGTCAACGTGGCCCTCGACCAGAACACTGGCGACGTACGTGAGCTGATGGGGCGCCTCAACAGCGTGGTCACCGGTCTCAACGACCACACCGAGCTCTTCGAGAGCAGCCTCGACCGGATCGACACCGTGAGCCAGCAGCTGGCCAAGGACACGCCCGGCCTGGTGGATGCGGTCGACGTACTCACCCCGGCGATCACCGCCATCTCCGGCCAACGCAAGGAGCTCCTCGCCCTGCTGAAGTCCGTCGGTCCGCTCGCACAGAGCAGCGCCGAGCTGCTCACCTCCACCAAGACCGACCTGGTCAAGGCGCTGCAGGATGCGGGCCCCGTGCTCGACGTGCTGGTGCGCAGCCAGGACACGCTGACCAGAAGCTTCCGTGGCCTGATCGCGTTCGGCTCGAAGACCGATGCCGCCTCGCCCGGTGACTTCTCGAACTTCGACCTGACCTTCCTGCTCGACCCTGACGCGCTCAACCCGTTGCCCGGCCAGACCACCCCGAAGGACCCCGACGTGCCCGACACCGAGGATCCACCGGGACTGCCCGACCTGAACCTCCCTGACCTCGGCCTGCCGAGCCTGGACGACCTGCTCACCTCGTTGCAGGACCTCGCGACGGGAGGGCGCTGAGATGGGGTACGCCGAAGTCCGCAGGCGGGTGCGCGTCGCCCAGGTCCTGCTCCTCGCCATCGTGGTGTCCGGCACCTTCTACGTCACCGACATCGTCGTCGGCGGCGGACTGTTCAGCTCGCCCTACCGGGTCACCGTCGAGCTCGAGGGCGCCGGCGGGCTGCACGACCAGTCCACGGTGAACTACCGCGGCCAGCAGGTCGGCCAGGTGAAGGAGGTCCGGCTCAGCTCCGACGGTGTGGTGGCCGAGATCGAGATCGACGAGGGCATCGAGGTGCCGGTGGACAGCACGTTCAACGTCCGCAACCTGTCCGCCGTCGGCGAGCAATACCTCAACATCGAGCCGAACACCGACAAGGGCCCCTACCTCGACGACGGCAGCACAGTGGCCCGCGATCGGACCACGCTGCCGATGCCGATGCCGCAGGTGCTCGCCGACGTCCAGTCACTGATGAAGCGCATCGACATCGAGGACATCGAGACGATCGCCACCGAGGCCGACGCCGCGTTCGGTGACGGAGCCGCAGACCTGCGCTCGTTGACGATCGAGATGGAGCAGGCCGTTGCCCTGATGCTCACGATCGAGCCGGACATGGTGCGCACGCTGAAGGCGGCCAAGGTGCCGTTGAGCACGGTGAAGGAACGCGCCGGTGAGCTGCGAACCACTGCGCGGAACCTCCGCGCGATCAGTGCCGAGATCAAGCGGGCCACCCCGGTGGTCGGCCACCTGATCGCCACCGCCGGGCCCGTCGTGGCCGACGTACATGAGCTGTGGAAGGAGACCGAGCCGGTCCTGACCGACCTGCTGTCCACCGCAGGCCCGCTCGCCAAGATGTCCGCCTCCAGGGTCAAGGGGCTGCGGCACTGGCTGCTCTGGCTGCCCGGCCAGCTCGATGCGATGGCCGGCAGCACCCGTGGCGGCACCGGCCGGGTGCTCCTGGTGCCGAAGATCCTGAAGAA
>DATCYH010000508.1:0-3976 GCA_036570405.1 Nocardioides sp. | reverse complement strand
CGTCGGCTCCACGGTTCTTGCCGTAGAGCCATTCATACTCGGGAGTGCCCGGTTCGGGGCCCTGTGGACGGTCAGCCATGGGGCAGACGCTACCGGCAGTCGTTCCCGGGCTCGCTACCCTCCTTCGCATGACCGATTCCGCGCGCTCCCCGTCCTACTCGCGTGTCTCGCTGGCCCAGCTGATGCATGCGACGTCGGCGAACCTGCTGGGGAACATCCATGGTGGCGACATCATGAAGCTCGCCGACTCTACGGCGGGCGCGGCGGCGCAGCGCCATGGCGGTGGCCCGGCGGTGACCGCCGCCCTGGACGAGATGGCGTTCCTGGAGCCCGTCCATGTCGGGGACATCGTGCGGACCACGGCGCAGGTCAACTGGGCCGGGCGCTCCTCGATGGAGGTCGGCGTACGGATCGAGGCCGAGGCGTGGACCGACGCGGAAGGCGCCCCCAAGCACGTGGCCTCGGCCTACTTCGTCTTCGTCGCGATCGACGAGGACGGCAGGTCGCGCAGGGTGCCCCGGCTGGTTCCGGACACGCCTGACGAGGTACGCCGATGGCGCGAGGCGGAGATCCGTCGCTCGCACCGACTGGCGGGCAAGCAGGAGATCGAGTCGGGACGGAACCGGGGCTGAGCCGGTCCCCTGGCGGCTCTCGAGGCCGGGCAGGGCGGCGCGACGCCGCTCACGAAGCGGGGCGCCTTCGGCGCGTCATGCACGGAAGTGACGCAAGTGACTGGTGATATTGGCCAGCAGGAAACTTTCAGTACTTCCCCGTTGAGAGAGGCCTCATCGATGCCACCCGTTTCTTCCCCCGGGTCGCACGATCGCCGGTATGCCGAGAAACGGCGTGCCCCGGACCGTGCCGCGCGTGTCCGTTTCCGTCGTGCCGTCACGCTGATGGTGATGACCCTCGTGGTCCCCGGGTCCGCCCAGCTGGTTGCCGGCAACCGCCGCGTCGGTCGGATCGCGATCCGGGTCTGGTGCGCGGTGATCGCCCTGCTCGTGGTCCTCGGCCTGTTCTCCCTCGCCTCGACCTCCTTCGTCCTCTGGTTCGGCACCAACACCATGCTGCTCAACCTGGTCCGGTTCGCGATGATGATCATCGCTGTCGGCTGGGCGGCCCTCTTCATGGACGCCTGGCGGATCGGCCAGCCGCTGACGCTGGTGAAGAACCAGCGGCTCGCGATGGTGGGACTCAACGGCGTGCTCTGCTTCTCGGTCGCCGGGAGCATCCTGTTCGCCGCGCACCTGGTCACCGTCCAGCGTGAGTTCATCGGCACGATGTTCAGCGCGTCCGAGGTGAGCGACTCGACCCACGGGCGCTACAACGTCCTGCTGATGGGCGGCGACTCCGGCGCCGGACGGTTCGGCCTGCGCCCGGACTCGCTGACCGTGGCGAGCATCGACCAGGAGACCGGACGCACGGTTCTGGTCGGCCTCCCGCGCAACCTGCAGAACTTCAAGTTCGCCAAGGGGTCGGTGATGGACGAGCAGTTCCCCGACGGCTTCGACTGCGACGAGTGCTACATCAACGGCGTCAGCACCTGGGCCCAGGACAACGCCGAGCTCTTCACCGACCCGAAGACGGCCGGCACCGACGCGACGATCTCGGCGGTCGAGGGCGTCACCGGCCTGAAGATCAACTACTGGGCGATGGTGAACCTCGAGGGGTTCCGCAACCTGATCGACGCGGTCGGGGGAGTGAGGCTCAACGTCCGCGACCGGATCCCGATCGGCGGCTTCTCCACCCCGGTCACCCGCTACATCGAGCCGGGCGTGAAGAAGCTGAACGGCTACCACGCCCTGTGGTTCGCCCGATCCCGCACCGGGTCGGACGACTATGCGCGGATGGCACGGCAGAAGTGCGTGATGAACGCGTTGGCCACCCAGGTCAGCCCGAAAACCGTGCTGGCCAACTTCGAGAAGATCACCAAGGCCAGCTCCGCCATGGTCGACACCAACCTGCCGGCCAGTGAGCTGGACACGTTCATCGGCCTGGCACTGAAGGCGAAGAACCGTAAGATCGGCACCGTCTCCATCGTCCCGCCCGCGATCAACACCGCCGACCCGGACCTGGACAAGATCAGGGCGATGGTGGACAAGGCGATCGACAAGGCCGAGGGCAAGTCGCCGGACCCGAAGAAGGCCCGAGCCTCCGCCCGCGCGTCCTCGGATGCCACGGACGCATCCGGCCAGCCGGCCACCAGCGGCGGATCGCTGGGGAACAAGCAGGACGGCTACACCGCCAACGAGTCGGCTGACCTGGGTGCAGCCTGCTGAGCCGACTGGCTGATCCCTGGCCGCCTCGATCCTTGGCCGCCCCCGAGCGAGCACTGGGCCGCCGATCGACACGTACGTCGTGTCCGTCGGCGGCCCGTCGCATTTCCCGTGGTTCGCCGACAAACCAGACATTTCTCGATTATTTTGGTCCAAACGGCGTGTCGAGTGGAAATTACACGATTGTAGTTACTCAGAAACACTTGCGGTAACCAGTGTGACTGATGTGAAACTTGGTACTCGTGTGAAACTTCCCCCGCACTGGAGTAGCCGAGAATGCGTCCTCACAAGCTCAGATTCGTCACCGCCTGCCAGCAAATGCTGGTGCTCGGCGCCGTTGTAGCCGTCCTTGCCCCCGCCGCCAACGTCATCTCACTCGACGTCACCACACAGCCGCCCGCGGCTGGAGAGGGCGAGCTGATCGAGTCCGACCTCGCCTCCGGTGACCAGGAGGGAGGACCCGAGGCCGCCGAGGTGGAGACCGCCCCGGTGGAGCCCGAGGTCGCCGAGTACGCGATCGACGCGGAGACCACCGAGGCCGCCCTCGAGGCGGCACCTGAGCTGGCCGAAAGCCCGCTGCCTGACGCCGCCGTCGAGGCGCTGAAGACCCGCGCCACCGGCGACGAGGCAGTCAGTGACGCCGAGGTCGTCGACGGTTACACCGCAGTCGGGGTCACCTGGGACGCGGCGGAGCAGATCGCCGACGACGAGATCTCCGTGATGGTCCGCACCCGCACCGACGACGAGTGGAGCGAGTGGACCGCCGTCGACTACCACGACGAGCACGGCCCGGATCCGGACTCGGAAGAGGCCAAGAACGCACGCCCCGGCACCGACCCGCTGCTGGTGGGCGAGGTGGAGGCGGTGCAGGCCAAGGCCGTCACAGTCGAGGGCGTCTCGTTGCCCTCCGACATGAAGCTCGCCCTCGTGGCCCCGGGTGCGTCCAAGGGCACCGAGATCGAGCAGCCGGAGCTGGACACCGCATCCCCCAACGTCTCCGAGGCTCCCTCCAGCACCCCGTCGGACCCCGCATCGGACGTACCCTCGGATGCTCCCTCGGACGCCCCCTCGGACGCCCCGTCCGACCAGCAGGAGACGCCTGCCGGCGAGAGCCACGCCCCGGACACGCTCACCACCGACCAGGGCGAGATCGCGCTTCAGGCCACGAAGGTGACCACCAAGCCGAAGATCTACTCGCGGTCCCAGTGGGGCGCCAACGAGAAGCTCCGTGACAAGTCATCCCTGCAGTACCACGAGGTGCACGCCGGGTTCGTCCACCACACGGTGAACGGCAACGACTACACCCGCGACCAGGTGCCCGGCATCATCCGCAGCATCTACGCCTACCACACCCAGTCGCGAGGCTGGAGCGACTTGGGCTACAACTTCCTGGTCGACAAGTTCGGCCGCATCTGGGAGGGCCGCTACGGCGGCGTCGACCGGCCCGTCGTCGGCGCCCACACGCTCGGTTACAACGAGTACTCCTTCGCGATGTCGGCGATCGGCAACTTCGACAAGGCGAGGCCGTCCTCGTCGATGGTCGAGGCCTATGCGCGCCTCTTCGCGTGGAAGCTCTCGCTGCACGGCGTCAACGCCAACAGCTCACGACAGACGGTCGGCAACTCGACGTTCCGAGCGATCAACGGCCACCGTGACGCAGGCCAGACCGCCTGCCCCGGACGCTACCTCTATGACCAGAT
>DATCYH010000507.1:0-2540 GCA_036570405.1 Nocardioides sp. | reverse complement strand
CGAACACGGATCAGAACCTGGAAGAAGGAGGCAGACCGAGTTGCATGCCGGCCAGACCGCGACCGCGCCCGGAGAGCTGGTCGGCGACGCCGGAGAGTTCGCGAGCGGCCAGGGCCGACGGGTCAGCCTCGACGATCGGCTTGCCCACGTCGCCACCCTCGCGCAGGGAGATGTCGAGCGGAATCCGGGCGAGCACCTTGACGTCATAGCCGAACCGCTCCGACAAGGTGGCGGCCACCCGGTCGCCACCGCCGGAACCGAAGACCTCGAGGCGGTGGTCCTCACCCTTCTCGGCGCAGTGCGGGCAGGGGAGGTAGCTCATGTTCTCGATCACGCCCACCACGCGCTGGTGCATCATCGAGGCCATCGTCCCGGCGCGCTCGGCGACCTCGGCAGCAGCCTCCTGCGGCGTGGTGACCACGACGACCTCGGCGCTGGGCAGGTGCTGGCCCAGGGAGATCGCCACGTCACCGGTGCCCGGCGGCAGGTCGAGCAGCAGCACGTCGAGGTCGCCCCAGTAGACGTCGGCGAGCATCTGGACCAGCGCCCGGTCGAGCATCGGGCCACGCCATGCGACGACCTGGTCGCGACGCGGCTTGAGCATCCCGATCGAGATCACCGAGACGCCCGACGCGGTGGGGACAGGCATGATCAGGTCGTCGACCTGGGTGGGACGCGAGTCGCCCACGCCCAGCATGGCCGGGACCGAGTGCCCATAGATGTCGGCGTCCACGATGCCGACCTTGAGCCCCTGCTTGGCGAAGGAAAGCGCGAGGTTGACGGTGACCGAGGACTTGCCGACCCCGCCCTTGCCGCTTGCGATCGCGTAGACCTTGGTCAGCGACCCGGCCTGGGCGAACGGGATCTCCCGCTCGGCCTTGCCGTCGGAGAGGATGTTCTTGAGTTCACCACGCTGCTCGGGCGTCATCACGCCCAGCTCGAGGTCGACGCCGGTCACGCCGGGGACGCGGGTGACTGCGGCGGTGACGTCACGATTGATGGTGTCCTTGAGCGGACAACCGGCGACGGTGAGGAGCACCTTGACCGACACCAGGCCGGCCTCTCCGATCTCGACGGTGTCAACCATTCCCAGATCTGTGATGGGGCGCTTGATCTCGGGGTCGTTCACGGTTGCCAGCGCCGCGCGGACCTGCTCGATGGTGAGGGTGTTCATGGCTCCCAAGACTACGCGCTACCCGGCGAGGAGTCGTTTCCGGGACCGCGATCCACGGACTCGGGGGGAACCACGCCGCGATCCTCCAGATCGCCCATCAGGGAGCGGAGCTCGGAGCGCAGGAAGTCGCGGGTGGTGGTCTCACCGACGGCCATCCGCAACGAGGCGACCTCCCGGGCAAGGAACTCCATGTCGGCGTGCGCGCGCGCATTGGCCTGGCGGTCCTGCTCGGCGATCACCTTGTCGCGGGTCTCCTGCCGGTTCTGGGCGAGCAGGATCAGCGGAGCGGCGTACGAGGCCTGCAGGCTCAGCATCAGGGTGAGGAAGATGAAGGGGTAGTCGTCCCAGCGCAGGTCCTCGGGCGCGAGCAGGTTCCACACGATCCAGATGACCACGAAGGCGGTCATGTAGATCAGGAACTTCGCGGTCCCCATGAACCGGGCGAACTGCTCGGCGAAGACCCCGAACGTGTCGGAGTCGTACGACGGGCGCCGGACCAGGGAGCGACGTACGTCCTGGGGCGTGTCGAGGCGGGCGCGGCGCTGGTCAGCCATGCATGGCTCCGGTGCGGGGCATCCGGTCGCGCCAGTTGTCGGGCAGCATGTGGTCCAGCAGGTCGTCGACGGTGACCGCGCCCAGCAGGCGCCCGTCCTCGTCGACCACCGGGGCAGCGACCAGGTTGTACGTCGCCAGGTGGGCGGCCACCTCGTCGATCGACATGTTCGGCCGCAGCGGGTCGAGGGTGGTGTCCAGCGCCCCGGCGACCAGCGTCGAGGGCGGTTCGCGCAACAACTTCTGGATGTGGGCGACCCCGATCAGTCGACCCGTCGGGGGCTCCAGTGGTGGTCGGCAGACATAGACCAGGGCCGCCAGTGACGTGGTCAGGTCGGGGTTGCGCACGTGCGCCAGGGCGTCGGCGATGGTGGCGTCGGGCGGCAGGATCACCGGCTCGACGGTCATCATCGCGCCGGCGGTCTCCTCGGCATAGGACATCAACCGCTTGACGTCCTCGGCACCCTCCGGCTCCATCAGCTCCAGGAGCTCGGCTGCGGTCTCCGGGGCCAGGTCGGCGATCAGGTCGGCGGCGTCATCGGGTGACATCTCCTCCAGCACGTCGGCCGCGCGCTCGCGCTCGAGGAACTGCAGGATCTCGACCTGGTCCTCCTCGGGGAGCTCCTCGAGGACATCGGCCAGGCGCTCGTCGTCGAGCTCGGCCACGACCGCCGCACGCCGACCGGCGGGCAGGTCGTGGATCATCGTGGCCGCGTCCGCGGGACGCATCTCATTGAGCTTGGCGAGCAACTGGGTGGCGGCCTGGGTGTCCTGCTGACGCATGACACCGCTCACCTCCTGCCACTCCATGACG
>DATCYH010000506.1:0-1700 GCA_036570405.1 Nocardioides sp. | reverse complement strand
ACCGGGCTGCTGGCAGCCTCGCAGCGGCTGCCGTTCCTGCCGATGCGCGCGGGCCTGGGCAGCGACGTGCTGGTCAACAACCCGGACATCAAGACGGTCGCCAGCCCCTACCCGGACGCCGAGGGTGCGTTCGAGGAGTTCACCGCCGTCCCTGCCCTGCGCCTGGACGTGGCGCTGATCCACATGAACCGCGCCGACCAGCACGGCAACGCGAGCTACCTCGGTCCGGACCCATACTTCGACGACCTGTTCGCAATGGCTGCCGACCGGGTCTTCGTCACCACCGAGCAGATCGTGGACACGGCGGGTCTCACCGTCGACACCCCGGTCCAGCGGGTCCTGATCAACCGGATCATGGTCGACGGTGTGGTGGAGACCCCCAACGGTGCGCACTTCACCACCTGCACGCCCGACTACGAGCGGGACGAGAAGTTCCAGAAGGCCTATGCCGCAGCCGCCAAGGACGACGAGTCGTGGGCCGCCTTCGAGGCTCGCTTCCTCAACGGCGATGAAGCCGCCTACCAGTCGGCCGTCCAGGAGTTCCACGCCCAGGAGGAGAACAAGTGAACGACGCAACGCGCGCAGAGGTCTGCGCCGCAGCCATCGCCGACGCCTTCAAGGACGACGGCGAGATCTTCGGGTCCCCGATGGGCATGCTCCCGATGCTCGGTGTCCGGCTGGCCAAGCTGACCAGCAACCCGGATCTGGTCATCTCCGACGGCGAGGCACTCTTCCTCGGTGGCGTGCCCCCGCTCTTCGCGAAGGGCGACGTGATCGAGGGCTGGATCCCGTTCCGGCGAGTCTTCGACGTCATTGCCTACGGCCGGCGCCACGTGATGATGGGTGCCACCCAGGTCGACAAGCACGGCAACCAGAACATCTCGGCGATCGGCGACTTCGCCCAGCCGAAGCGGCAGCTGCTCGGTTCACGCGGTGCGCCCGGGAACACGGTGAACAACCGCACCTCCTACTGGGTCCCCAAGCACTCCGACCGGGTCTTCGTGGAGCACGTCGACATCGTCTCCGGCGTCGGACCCAAGCGGGCCAAGGAAGCCGGCCTCGGTGCGGCGAAGTACAACGACATTCACCGGATCGTCTCCAACCTCGCCGTCTTCGACGTCAAGGGCCCTGACGACACGGTCCGACTGCTGTCGGTGCACCCCGGCGTCACGGTCGACGAGGTGCGCGCGAACACCGGCTTCGAGCTCGCCGTCGAGGGTGAGGTCCCCGAGACCCGGCTGCCCACGCTCGAGGAGCTGACCATCATCCGCGAGGTGCTCGACCCGAAGAAACTGCGCGACCGCGAGGTCCCGCCAGCCCAGGTCGCTGCCTCATGAGCACCGAACAACAGCTGCGTACGCCGCTGACCGAGCTCGCCGGCGTCCGTCACCCCGTGGTGCAGACCGGCATGGGCTGGGTCGCCGGCCCGCGTCTCGTCGTCGGCACGGCCAACGCCGGTGGCCTCGGGATCCTGGCCAGCGCGACGATGACCTTCGAGGAGCTCGAGAAGGCGATCCTCGAGGTCAAGTCGCGCACGGACCAGCCGTTCGGGGTCAACCTGCGAGCCGATGCCTCGGACGCTCCGGCACGCTGTGACCTGCTGATCAAGCACGGCGTGAAGGTGGCTTCCTTCGCCCTCGCACCCAAGAAGGAGCTGATCGCCAAGCTCAAGGACCACGGCATCATGGTGATGCCGTCGG
>DATCYH010000505.1:0-2214 GCA_036570405.1 Nocardioides sp. | reverse complement strand
GGCGTCGACCTCGACCCGGTGCGCGTGGCGATGGCCGCCGCCAACCTGACCGCGCTCGGCCTTGCGGGCGCAGCACAGGTCGCCGACGGGACAGCCCTGGACCTGTCGGCCTTCGGTGCTGTCTTTGCCGATCCGGCCCGGCGCGGCGCCCGGGGGCGGGTCTTCGACATCGAGGGCTGGACTCCGCCGTGGTCCTTCGTGCAGTCACTGCTCACCCGCCCATCGGTGGTGAAGGTCGCCCCGGGGATCGGGCACGACCTCATCCCGGAAGGCGTCGAGGCCGAGTGGGTCAGCGAGGCCGGCGAGGTCAAGGAGGCCGCACTCTGGTCGTCATACCTGGCCACTGCCCGACGCCGCGCGACGGTCATCGGCGACGGTGGACTGGCCACCCTGACCGAGGAGGACGACCCGTATGACGGTCGCGAGCGGCCGGTGCGCGAGCTCGGTGAGTTCCTCTACGAGCCCGACGGGGCGGTGATCCGGGCAGGTCTGGTGACCGCGGTTGCTGCCGGCGTCGACGGCGGGCTGCTCGATGAGCACATCGCCTATGTCACGGCCGATGCGTCCTTCCGTACGCCGTTCGCGCGCGGCTATCGCGTGATCGAGACGCTCCCCTATCGCGAGAAGCCACTGAGGGCGGCGTTGCGCGAGCGTGGGATCGGCAAGCTGACGATCAAGAAGCGTGGCGTCGAGGTAGTGCCTGAGTTGCTGCGCAAGAAGCTCTCACTCAGCGGCGAGCAGGAGGCCACGCTGGTGATGACCCGCGTGCGAGGCGAAGGAACTGCCCTGCTGGTGCGGCCGTTCTGAGCAGCTCAGCGCAGCTCGATCTCCATGGCCTGCTTGAACAGGTGGGAGACCGATGACCCGTCGCGGCCGGTGGCGTCGAAGCGACGTGAGATGACGAATGTGACTGCCTCGCGGTCACTCACCTCGAAGACGAGTCGGCGACCGGGGCCGTCGTCGTTCTCGGCAGTCAACCGCTCACCCTCCCAGGTGAGCACAGCCACCGGTTCCTTGCCATCAATGGTGAACGTCGGCTCACCTTCCTTGATCGTCGATTCGCTCCACTCCGCACCGTCCCTCGCACGGAAGTGGCCGCCGCTCGGGACGATGGTGCGGATCACCAGGAAACGATCGCCGGGATCCGGCCACGGACCGGCGTCCGGAAGACCCACCCACGGGACCGGGCCCAGCGCCGACACCCGGCAGTCGACGCCGCTGAACGCAACCTGCTCGTTGACATTGGTCTCCGTGGCCTCGAGACACTCCAAGTCATTCAGGATGGGGATCTCACCCCGATAGACGTCGCCCTCGTGATCGGTCCGGATCTCGTCATAGGGGTCGACCGGGAACTCGCGGCCGTCCACCTCGGCCACCAGCCTGACCTCGTCGGGATCCTCGGGGATCACCAGGATCCAGGACCGTTGCTCGGTCAGGTCCAGGTCATAGGTGCGACCGTCCACATCCATCGTGAAACTCGGTTCCTCCGACCCCTCGCCGAGCATCCACACGTCGCCGGGGACCTGTTGTCGCTCCATGCTCAACGCCAAGAATGCCGTGCCGTCGGCTGCCTCTTCGGAGACGTCCTGGTTGGCCAGCGGCAGCGACTCGCTCGCCTCGGCCTTCGGCGCGCTGACAGTGAACTGGAACCGGTCCTTGGGGAGGTTGACCAGCACCGGATAACCCTCGGCACGACCGTTGGCATCGAAGATCTCGCCGATCCTCGCGTCGCGGCCCTCTTCGCCCAGCATCCCCGATGAACAACCGGTCAGGAGCGCCGACACCACGAAGGCCGCCAGGGCAAGGTGTGCGCGCATGACTGATTCCTACCCCTTTGCGTCGCTTCTACTCCACGCGACGCGGCGGGTATCGAGGGACGAATCCCGGGCTTCGAAAACTTCTCAGAATCTTTTCCAGATGCCTGTGAATATGGGGCTTTTTGGGGTCTGGTTGTCAGTGCTCCCTGATTGACTTCTCGGTATGAAGAACACGGCAAGCACTGCGACGTTCGGGGTCGAGGACCTCGAAGGTGCGACGTTGTGTTCAGAAGTCTCCGGGGTCTCGCGAGACGCGCTCGCGATCGCCGCACGGCGCTATGCGGTGGCCCACCAGTGGTGCATCACCCACCCACCCGTCGATGACGGTGACGCGGCCACCTTCGGTGACGCCAGACTGCCGGGCCTGTCCGGGTGCGACTCCCGCGTCGGCGGCGAA
>DATCYH010000504.1:0-5340 GCA_036570405.1 Nocardioides sp. | reverse complement strand
GCAACGTCGTGTCGTCGCGGAGCAGGTGCCAGGCCTGCGCCGCCCAGCCCGGCCCCTCGGCCGGGTCGTCGGGTTCGGTCTCCGGCTCCCGGACGCCGACATGACCAGTCCGACCACCCAGGTCGTCGCCGCGGCGAGCAGCAACACGGCGAGCAGGCCCGCGTCCACGTCGCCGCCCCACACCTCCAACGCCAGGCCGAGGGTGAGTGCCACAGCCCCGGAGAGCACCGTGACCACCCCGTTGATCTGACCGCGCTGCCCTTTGGGGATCGTCCGACCGAGCACGTCCTTGCTGGCCAGCGAGCAGAGCGCGCGGCCCAGTGCGAAGACAGCCAGCGCGATCAGGATGGCGATGCCGGCAGCCCATCCCTCCCAGGCCAGCGCGGCCAGCGCCATCGCTGCGGTCGCCACTGCTTGGGCCCCGGCCCCGGCGGCCCATGCCCACTTGCGGGCGCGGAGTCGACGTACCCACGAGGTGAGCGGGGCCTGAGGAAGCATCGAGCCGGACTCGCGGATCGGCACGAGCAGGGCGAGCATCCCGCCCGGCGCACCCACCGCGCCGAGCAGCCAGGGCAGGACCGTCTTGGCATTGACCACTTGGTCGCCGATGCCCTGCATCGCCTGCCCACCCATCTGGCGCAGGCCGTTGCGCTCCACGTGCCCGACGGCGTCCTCGGCCAGGTCTGGTGCCTGGTCGCCCTCGGTGCGGACCAGACGGGAGTACATCGAAGTCACGGCTGCATCATGCTCTGTGCCTGCTCGCGGTGGCCAGCGCGGTGGCTAGGCTGGCTCAATGAGCAGGGAACAGTGGGACAGCGAAGCCGCAACCTATGACGAGGAACCCGACCACGGCCTCACCGACCCGACGCTCCGGGAGGCGTGGCGCCAACTCCTGGGCGGCGTGCTCCCCACGCCCCCCGCACACATCGCCGACCTGGGCTGCGGCACCGGGACCCTGGCCAGGTTGCTGGTCGACGAGGGCTACAGCGTCGACGGTCTCGACTTCTCCCCCGAGATGCTGGCCCGGGCGCGGGTGAAGGTGCCCGAGGCGACGTTCGTGGCCGGCGATGCCTCCACCCCGGCGCTGAAGGAAGGCACCTACGACGTGGTGCTGAGCCGGCACGTGCTCTGGGCCCTGCCGGACCCCAAGACATCGTTCGCCAGGTGGGTCAAACTCCTTCGCCCCGGCGGGATCGTCGTCCTGGTCGAGGGCGATTGGAGCACCGGAGCGGGTCTCAGTGCGGCCGAGGCCGAGGAGATCGTGCGCAGCGTGCGCCGGGACGTGAGCGTGCAGCGGCTCTCCGAGGAGATCTATTGGGGCAAGGTCATCGACGATGAGCGCTATCTGTTGATCAGCCGGAGTTGACCACTCGCTCGGCCAGCCGCACCGCGGCATGAGCCGCGAGGGCGGCCTCGTCCGGGTCGGCCGCTGCCTCGTGCGGCACCAACCCCCCGAGCAGGGCGACCGGCTGGGTGAGCCAGGCCCAGGCGTGCCACGGATCCATCCCTGCGGAGAGCAGCGGCAGCAGCAGCGGCAACATCTCCACCCGGGGCTCGCCGGACGTGGTGAGCTGGAAGGCCGGAATCAACTGGTCACGGTGGTGCGGCACGACGAGCAGGGCATGAGCCGCGGAGGCCTTGTGCACTGCGAACCGGGTGGTGTTGACCGACTCCCCACGCAGGTCGGCAAGGGAGCTGTAGCTGTGCACGGGACTGGCCAGCAGAGCCTTGCGGACCCGCGCCTGCCGGGCGAGCTGCACCAGCGCCAGGGGTACGGCGTACTCGCGCTCGCTCCCGTCGCTGTGCAGGACCGCGTCGAGCTGATCGAGTTGCTCGGCCGTCAGCGGATCGCCGGTGTGCGGATCGACCCACTGCACCAGCCCGGAGACGTCGCGGGTGAAGGACGGCAGGCCGGCCTCCGCGAGGTGCGACTCGAGACCGAGGTCCTCGAGCCAGGCCGCCAGCCGCTCGGCCAGGTCGTGGGTCATGCGCACCATTCTCGCGCACGCGACTGGTGGGAAGTTCCCGACCACCCCTGGTGTTGTCGATGTCATGAAGAACATCGGCTTCCTGAACTTCGGCCACTGGTCCACCTCTCCGCAGTCGCAGGTCCAGACCGCCTCCGACGCGCTGCTCCAGTCGATCGACCTCGCGGTGGCGGCCGAAGAGGTCGGGGCGGACGGTGCCTACTTCCGGGTGCACCACTTCGCTCGACAGCTCGCCTCGCCCTTCCCGCTGCTCGCCGCGATCGGTGCGAGGACCAGTCGGATCGAGATCGGCACCGGCGTGATCGACATGCGCTACGAGAACCCGCTCTACATGACCGAGGACGCGGGTGCGGCCGACCTGATCGCCGGCGGTCGACTGCAGCTCGGCATCAGCCGTGGATCACCGGAACAGGTCATCGACGGGTTCCGCTACTTCGGCTATGAGCCGCCGGAGGGCGACCACGCCGAGATGGCGCGCCAGCACACGGCGATCTTCCTGCAGCAGCTGGAGGGCAAGGGCTTCGCGCAGCCCAACCCGCGCCCAATGTTCCCCAATCCGCCGGGCCTGCTGCGCCTCGAGCCGCACTCGCCCGGACTCCGCGACCGGGTCTGGTGGGGTGCCGGATCGCGTGCCACGGCAGTGTGGACCGCGGAACAAGGGATGAACCTGATGAGCTCGACGCTGCTGACCGAGGACACGGGTGTGCCGTTCCACCAGCTCCAGGCCGAGCAGATCCAGATGTTCCGCGATGCCTGGACGGCTGCCGGTCACCAGCGGGAGCCGCGAGTCTCGGTGTCGCGAAGCATCTTCCCCATCGTGAGCTCGATGGATCGCGCCTATTTCGGCGACGAGTCGCGCAGCCAGGACCAGGTCGGGAACCTGGACGGCGGCAGGGCCCGCTTCGGCAAGACCTACGCCGGCGAGATCGACCAGCTGGTCAAGGATCTGGCCGAGGACGAGGCGATCGCGGCGGCCGACACCGTCCTGATCGCCGTGCCGAACCAACTGGGAGTCGACTACAACACCCAGATCATCGAGAACATCGTGCGCTACGTCGCTCCCGAGTTGGGGTGGCGCTGAGCCCCTGTTGCCGGCTCACTCGATGGTGAGCTCCAGCCGCACGCCCGCGTCCATCGTCGGCGTGGCCAGCCGGGTCGGCGTGCCCTCGGCGACGGTGAACTCGTCGACCAGGTCGTTGAGGTTCACCCCGCTGAGGGTGGCGGGGGCAAGGTTCTGACTGCTGTGCAGTCGGATCTCGCCGTCGCCGACCTCAGTCACCTCGAACGTCACCGGTCCCATCGCCTCGATGGTGACCAGGCTGTGGAGGTGCACCTCTTCGGTGGTCACCTCAGGAACAGCCGGAGAAGAGCTCTCTGACCAGCCGTTCCAGCTGGTGGCCTCGATCCTGAGCGTGACCGGGTCTGCGGCCGCCCCGACAGTGCCGGTGCCACCCGAGCCGTCACAGGCCCCGAGGCCGGCAACCAGGACGAGGAGGCACACGAGAGGTGCAACCCAGGCGGTCGTGCGCCTCGGCGGAGTCATGTTCATCACCCTGAGACGGGTCGGTCGTCAGTTCGGTTCCAGCGCACCCTGCAGCCAGCCCCAGGCCCGGCTGATCTCGTCGGCGGTGGCCCGGGTGCCGGGGACCAGATGCGTGGGGCGTGGGCGGCGGTCGTGCCAGAACCGCCCGTTGGGCAGCTCCTGCTCGGTGGCCGCCAGCCAGATGCTCGTGTCCGCGCCCTGCTCGTCGTCGCGCAGGGCGCCACGGGTCAGCTTGCGGAAGCCCGGCAGCGACTCCTGCACGCCGGGGGTGTCAGCCCAGCCGGGGTGCATCGCAGCCGTGGTGATCCGGTCCAGCGACCACCGGTCGGCGAGCAACGGAAGCAGGTCGACCTGCATCCTCTTGGAACGGGCATAGGCGGTGGCGGGGGCATAGTCCCCCTCGCGGAACTCGGGATCGGCTGCAGGCAGGCGTTGGGCATACATCCCACCGCTGCTGACCAGGATCACCCGTCCGTCGCGCAGACGCTCGTGCAGGAGCTCGGTCATCAGCACCGGGCCCAGGACGTGGACGGCCATGCTCAGTTCGTGGCCCTGGGGCGACTCGGTCCGCTCGGGGGGCATCACGCCGGCGTTGTGGATCACGGCATGCACCTGGGGAACCGACAGTTCGCCGGCGAAGCGACGTACGTCGTCCAGATCGGCCAGGTCGCAGCGCTCGATGCGGAGCTCCGCGTCCGGCGTCCGCTCGAGGATCCGCTCGCGCACCCGGTTGCCCTTCTCCTCGTCGCGGACCACCATGTGCACGATCGCGCCGAGCCCGGCCAGTGCCTCCACGCAACCGATGCCGAGCCCCGAGCTGGCGCCGGTGACCAAGACGTGCCGACCGGCGACCGCTCCGGGCGCGGGGTCCGCCGGCCAGCCCGGCAGGCGTCGACGCAGGTCGAATCCGAAGCGGGTGTAGCCGCCGACCATGGTGCGGTCGAGGAAGGTGTCGAGGGCCCGGGCGGGCAGGGGCATGGTCATCGTCCCGCCTCCAGGGCGTCGAGGCTGCTGCGCAGCTGCCGGATCGTCTTGCGGGCGAGGAACGGCAGATAGGCGGCCACCAGCGGGGAGATGGCCTTGGCCGCGCCGGAGAACACGAACTCGGCGTGATAGCTCACCTCGGAACCGTCGGCGCTGGCCCGGATGCCGAGCACGTCGTGGCCCTCGAACTGCTCGTTGCGTCCGAGCATGTGGACCCGGGTCGGCCGCTCGAGCTCGACGGTGGTGTAGCGGACCTCGGTCTCGCGGCCCATGAAGACCGAGACGTTGCGATAGGTGCTGCCGACCCGTCCGTCACCCTCGATCAGCTCGCAGGTCTTGGTGCCGGGGTCCCACTGTTCCGCGTTGCGGAAGTCGGCCAGATAGCGGAAGACGCGCTCTGGCGGTGCCGTGGTGAACAGCGTGCGGCTGACGGACGGCCTCATCGGATTCACGAAGAACAACTCCTCTGGATCGGAAGGTCGGGCCTTGCTTTGATCATCCATGGTCGTTCCAACTCGAGCCGGCCAACTCCAGTCGGCCGGCACGACTAGGCTGGCCGTGCGTCACCGCCGAACACGAGGAGCCGTCTGATGGGCCAGGTCACCGCAACCGCCGAGACAACCGTTGCCGCACCGCCCGCCGACGCCGTCGCGGCTCTTGGCGACTATGAGGTGACCCGCCCCGGCATCCTCTCCGCGCACTACAGCGACTATGCCGTGGAGCAGGGCGGCCAGGGTGACGGCACGGTGGTCACCTGGCGGTTGCACGCCACCGAGAAGCGAGTACGCCACGTGGTCGCCGACATCACCACCACCTCCGACTCGG
>DATCYH010000503.1:0-3748 GCA_036570405.1 Nocardioides sp. | reverse complement strand
GGTTCATAATCGCCATCCGCGGGCCGAGCCGCTCACGGATCAGGTCGAAGGTGGCCCGGCCGCTGATCGCGGCCACCCGCCCCGACATCTCGGCGAAGACACAGATGCCGATCACACCCACGATCACGACCCAGCCCAGGGAGAGGCCGAACCGCGCGCCGACCTGGGCGTTGGTGACCAGGTCACCGATGTCGACGAAGCCGCCGATCGCGGTCAGGATGCCCAAGGCGATGCCGAGAAACTTCTTCACCTGACCTCCTCCTCGAGCTTGGTCAGCGTGCTCCGCTCGCGGGCCAGGCGCCGCGAGAGCGCTCCATAGCTGGCCTCGTCCTCACGGACCCGCGCGGCGCGAACGTCCGCGAGCAGGCCGGAGGCGTGCTCGAGGACGTCCGACACCTCGGTATGACGACGCTCGAAGCCCTTGGGTGGCTGCAGGGCGGTGAACGACTCCACCGTCGTGCCGGCCGACTCCTCGGCATCGACGAGGAGCACCACACCCGTCTTGGCGAGCAGCTTCGCGTCGCCCTGTGCTTCCAGGGTCAGCTGTGCCGTCGCCAGCTCGCTGGCCACGTCCTCGAGCGACTGGCCGGCCTTCTGCCGCCAGTCGGCCGGCGAGGGCTCCGAGGGTCGACAGCCGGTTGCACACAGTGCGAGCACGAGGATGATCAACAGCCCTCGCAGCGTGTTCATGCCAGCGGCCTCCTACTTGTCGCCCTTCTCAAGGAGGTCGTCCTGCAACTGGTCCTTGGTGCGGTCACCGACGGGCATGTCGAGGTTCTCGGCCTGCTGACGCAGCTGGTCCTTGGTGATGTCCTCGGCCTGGTCGCCCAGGTGCTCCTGCCTGGTGGAGAGGAAGGCCTCTCCGAGCTCGGCCCGGCGATCCGCGCTCAGCCCTTCACGCATCGTGGGCAGCACGGTCTCCTCCTCCTCCTCGACGTGGTGCGAGACGGCGTCGATCAGCTCGGCGAGCTTCGAGTCGAACTCCGATGTTCCCGGGTCCAGCTCACCGAGCTCGAGCGCGAGCTTGTCTGCCAGCAGGTGCTCCTCCTGGCTGTGCTCGACGTCCTCGGCACCCCCGGCTTCCTCGCGCGCGGCCGGATAGACCTCGGACTCCTCGGCGCGACTGTGCGCCGTGAGGAGGGTGGTCAGCACCGGCACCAGTGCGGGGCGCGAGTCCGGGTCGGACTTCAGCTGCTCGAACATCCGCTCCATCTCACGGTGGTCGCGCATGATCAGGTCGATCACATCTTGTGACATCAGCATTCCTTCGCTCCGGGAGATTCGTCGGCCGTCCAGTACCCCGATCGTCGCGACTCACCCACTCGCCGGCTTCCCGCCGCGCTGCATGACCCCAGCACGCTCGGGGTACTGCCTCGCACCCACACCGAGGAGGTACGGCGGTGCCCGCCCCAGCAGACACAGGCCCACAGGATCCAGGCCCACAGAACGCAGGACCGCAGGACACAGGCCTGCGAAACACAGCGCTCGTGCTGATCGACATGCAGAACGCCTTCTTCGAGGCGGGTCCGCTCCACGAGCGCCGCTCGGACTTGGTCTCCAGGACGCACACCCTCCTGGAGTGGGCGCGTGAGCGACACCTGCTGGTGGTGAACGTGCGCACCGAGCACCGTGCCGATCGCAGCACGTGGACGCTGAACATGCTCGAGGACGACCAGGGCTTCGCCATGGAGGGCGACCACAAGTCCCAGCCACTGGCGGAGCTGGATCTCGACGGCGTCACCGAGGTGGTGAAGACCCGCGATGACGCCTTCCTGGGCACCCAGTTGGAGGACCTGCTCCGGGCGCACGGGATCCGCACCCTGGTGATGGTCGGCGTCTCCACGCAGTCATGCATCGCGGCCACGGCCACGCACGCCTATGCGGCGAACCTGCACGTCGTACTCGCCAAGGACGCGATCTTCACCGAGCGCCCCGAGCTGCACGAGGACGTGCTCGCGTTGCTGGAGGACGAGTACCGCTTCGCCGCGGTGCCGACCGACCAGATCGTCGACCCGTCGTCAGTTCACGTTCTGACCCGCGACGACCCGTCGTGAATTGACGCTCTGACGGGCGCTGAGCCGTCGTGAGTTCACGCTCTGGCCCCCGATGACCCGTCGTGAATTGACGCCCCGACGGGCGCTGACCCCTCGCCAGTTCACTCAGCGACCGCCCGGCGGGCGTCAGCTTCAGTCGCCGGCAGGGTATGGCGATCCCGCCAGCAGACCGGCAAGGTGCGCGGCGTTGCGAGCCAAGGTCTTCGTGGTCCCAGCGGTCTTCTCGGGCGTCGGCTGCTTGTCCTTGTAGTCGACGCCCTGCATCGCCTCGCCCACCCAGTAGGTGACGGCGTTGGCCGGCAGGGTGAAGCCGACGTCGCTGAGCGCTTGGGCCAGCTCGGCGGTCACGTGGTGGGCACCGTCCTCGTTGCCGACCACTCCGATGGCGGCCACCTTGTCGTAGGTGAGCATCCGGCCGTCGTCGTCGGTCTCGGAGAGCTCGGCATCGAGCCGCTCCAGCACCATCTTGCACACCGCCGAGGGTTGGCCGAGCCAGATCGGGGTGACGATGACGAGGATGTCGGCGGCCAGCATCCGCTCACGCAACTGCGGCCACTCATCGCCGTCGCCCTCGTCGGTGGAGACCCCGAACCGTACGTCCTGGTCCACCACGCGCGCCATCTGCCCGCTCACCCCGTGCTCCTCGAACGCGGAGAGCAGCTGGGAGCCGAGCAGGTCCGAGCTCGACTCCGCAGGCGAGGGCTTGAGGGTGCAGTTCAGGATGAAACAGGTCTGAGTGCTCATCATCACTGGTACCCAGCCCCCATCCAGTCATGATCAGCCAGTCATGATCAGGCACGACCAGCCAGCCCGGACCGGCCGCCCCGATCACCAAGCCCCAAACGCGGCGACCGAAACTCACACCCGCGTTCCCTACAGTGCTCCCCCGGTCCTGCCGATGAACACCTTGGGTGTGCAGCCCCTGCACCCAACACACCACCACGGTGAGCGAGCCCGCCCGCCACCGTTCTCGGCACCGAAGGACCACGTCACAGTGCGCACCACCCTGCTGCTCGTCTCGTTCATCGCAGCCCTGCTGCTCCCGACCACTCCGTCACCGGTGCAGGCCCTGGGCAACCAGGTCGCGGACACTTACGCCGGCTATGAGCCCCAGGGCCCCTGCCGCTCGACGGCACAACCCGGCACCGCCGAGCTCGCCAGCTGGCTGGTGCGGAACTATCCCGGCACGGGATCCTCGGGAACCGTCCGGGCGTGCAGCACCGGCGGACAGAGCGAGCACAAGGACGGGCGCGCCTTCGACTGGGCCGCGGACGTGAAGAGCAAGGCCCAGAAGAAGGCCGCCTATGACTTCCTGGCCCGCGCGTTCGCCACCGATGGCAAGGGCGTCACCGATGCACTGGCACGGCGGATGGGCATCATGTACGTCATCTACGACGACAAGATCTATTCGTCCTACCGACGCTTCGAACCGGTTGACTACGTCCACCCCGACTGCCGCAAGCTCTCCTCGCTCGCCAAGTGCAGCCGCACCCTGCGCCACCTCGACCACCTCCACATCTCTCTCTCGCATGCCGGCGGTGCGGCGCAGACCTCGTGGTACAGGGCGCGCAACACACCGAGCCTGCCGGTCTTCTTCCACGGCACGAAGAGCCTGGACCCCGAGCGCACCGCGGTCACCTCGATCAAGATCCCGGCCAGCGGCGCGACCTATCGCACTCCCTTCCAGCTCGAGC
>DATCYH010000502.1:0-1897 GCA_036570405.1 Nocardioides sp. | reverse complement strand
CAGTGGCCGGACGCGAACGTGGCCATGCCGACCGGCTTCGCCTCTGGCGTCGACGTCGTGGACATCGACGTACATGCATCCGGCAGCGGCTTCGACGCGCTGCAACAGGCTCGGTCCGCCGGCCTCCTGGGAACACCTGCGTGGGTGGTCTCGACCCCCTCGGGTGGGATGCACGCGTACTTCCTCCGGACGGGTTCGGTCGAGCAGCGGTCGTGGCAGGTCCCCTGGCGACACGTCGACTTCCGAGGCGACGGCGGGTACGTGGTGCTGCCGCCGTCTGCCGTCGTCCAGTCCGATGGCGAGGCGCGCCCGTACCGGGTCGTCAAGGTCGCCGGTCGTCAACCCGACGCTGTCGATGCGAACGCACTTCGTCGATTCTTGGAGCCGCCTCGCCCGGCCCGTCCCCGAAATGACCTGCCGAACCTCGGAGCGCGGCCGGACCGGCTCGCTTCCTGGGTCGCCACCCGCGGTGAGGGCGAAAGGAACCGCGGGCTCTTCTGGGCCTCGTGCCGCATGGCCGAGTCGGGCCAGCGGTTCGACGTCGCCGCCACTGTGCTGGGCGAAGCTGCCCAGTCGGCTGGGCTGACCGAGCGCGAAGCGATGACCACGATCCGCTCGGCCTACCGCATCGCCAACCGTCTGGGACCTCCGTCTGCGGCGGGTGAGCGCCGGGGCCCTTCTCGAACGGCTGAGGGGGTGCGCCTTTGACCCTCATCCCCGACCTTGCCGACCCACCCAGACCTCACGAGGAACCTTCAATGAACGGACCTGACCCCTACGACCGGCGACTCGACCGACTTGCCGATGAAGCCGCGCCTCACCCCAAGGCCACTCGGTCGGCTGAACCTCCATCGCTGGCGGTGCGGCGCGACCCCTCCCAACAACCGGTCATGCCCAGCCAGCAGAGCGCCCACGGCATCGCCTGGGTGCGCCCCACCGAACTCGCCATGCGTGTCAGCTCACCCGTTGCCGGTCGTGGCATCGACCTGCAGACAGCTCTGGCGACTCGGGCTCGGCGTGCCCCGTCCTCCATCGCCAAGGCGGGACACCGCACGACCAGGTCAGCGATCGCCCGGCCGGCCACGCCCCCTTCACACGAAGGAGTGGAACTGTGAAGACGCCAACGTTCACTACCGCGCAGGGCCTGCGGCTCCTGCTCGTGCGACTGCACTACTCACCGACCGGCACCTGGCAGCAAGACCCGGCCGCGCACGAACTGATCCAGTTCGCGACCCAGAAGTACGCCGCCCTGGCACGCAAGTACGACCTGGCTCCCGAAGACGCTGCCTATGCCGCGTTCGAAGCGATGCGGACCCGCGCGGTCCGGACCGCCATCGACCCATGGGCGGTCGTCACCCGGGCCGTCCAAGTCACCTTGATCTACGAGGCCCGCGCCCAAGGACTGCTGTGCTCGAACCACCAGGCACGCCGTCCCGAAGTCGCGGCTCACCACGACGCGGAACGGATCGGTGAACGCGAGAACGACCTCACTGACTACCACCCGGCCTTCCACGTCACCGACGATCTCGGCGACGAGTACGACGACCACGCAGTTGAGGAACCAGACGCGGACGAGCCGACTAACGCGTGGGTCGCAGCCGAGCACGCCGCGTCGATCATGGTCGACAACGGATGGCCACAACCCACGGCCACGGGATGCGTCGAGTACGTCTGCAGCCAGTTGATCCGCTCGGGCAATCGCGCCACGGCGTACGCCCGCCTGACGCGTGATCACCACGCCGAGGCGTTGCTCGACCTGTCGCACGATCACTGGATCGCCGTTTTGCAGGCGCTTCTGGGCAACCAGCTCCCCACGCACGAACGCGCTCGCGAGGGCCGCGGGCTCCTGCAACTGCTGGCGCTCGGCTACCTGCCGGGCGAACTCAGCGGCGTGCCG
>DATCYH010000501.1:0-2320 GCA_036570405.1 Nocardioides sp. | reverse complement strand
GGCCCGGTCGAGCTCTCCACCCAGTCGACCACGCCGGTGATCGCGTCACCGGTCCAGAGCAGGTTGCGATGGCTGAAGTCCCGGTGCAGGAACGTCGGGACGTACGACGGTGCCGCCCCGGCGAGGATCTCGAACGCGTGGCGCCATGAGTCGGGATGGTTGCTCCAGGCGGGGACCACTCGCTTCGCCTCCCACGCCCACGACTGAAAGGTGCGGAAGGGCTCCCGTAGTGACACCGCGTGGATCGTCGCGAGCATGCGGGCCATTGCCGTCAGCATCGACTCGTCGATGTCCGTGCCGGGGACTCCGGGCACGCGGGACATCAGGTGGGCGGCGACGCCGGCCGCGGCGCCGTCCGCATCCAGGGCGAGCGAGGTCGGAGCGGGAACCGCGGTCGAGGCGAGTTCCCTCTGCGCATCTCGCTCACGTGCCGTGAGCTCGGCACCATGGGTCCGCCAGGGCTCGTTGGTCATCAGGCGCAGGACCGAGTCGTGTCCCGCTGTGTCGCGCAGCCTCAGCATCGTGGAGGTTGTTCCGCCGGTCAGCGCGGTGACCGCCGCGATGGTCGCGCCCAGTTGGGATTCGGCCCACCTGACCGCCGCGTCGTTCACGCGGCCGAACCTACAGCTGCCTCCACGGGGGCTGTTGCATTTCCTCGTCTGGTTAGTGATCATTAACCACATGACCGAGACCCAGAGCGACGTCACGATGCGCGGCCTGGCCGACGACCTCCGCGCCCGGCTCGCCGCCGTACGCAACGACGGCGCCGGTGGCAGCGAGGCCGCCCGCACCAAGCACACCGACCGGGGCAAGCTCCTGGTCCGCGATCGGGTGGACCGGCTGCTCGACCCGGGTAGTCCGTTCCTCGAGCTCAGTGCCCTCGCCGCCAATGAGATGTACGGCGACGTCCCCAGCGCCGGCATCGTCACCGGCCTCGGCATGGTCTCGGGCCGGCTGTGCGTGATCATCGCCAACGACGCCACCGTCAAGGGCGGCACCTACTACCCGATCACGGTCAAGAAGCACCTGCGCGCCCAGGAGATCGCCCGCGCCAACAAGCTTCCGGTCATCTCCCTCGTCGACTCCGGCGGCGCCTTCCTGCCGATGCAGGACGACGTCTTCCCCGACCGCGAGCACTTCGGCCGGATCTTCTTCAACCAGGCCAACATGAGCGCCGAGGGGATCCCGCAGATCGCCTCGGTGATGGGCTCGTGCACCGCCGGGGGCGCCTATGTCCCCGCGATGTCGGACGAGACCGTCATCGTCAAGGACCAGGCCACGATCTTCCTCGGCGGCCCGCCGCTGGTGAAGGCCGCGACCGGCGAGGTCGTCACGGCCGAGGACCTCGGTGGCGGTGACGTGCACGCCCGCAAGTCCGGCGTCGTCGACCACCTGGCCAATGACGACGCCCACGCGCTCGCCATCGTGCGCGGGATCCTCGAGACCGTGCCCAACGCTCCGGCGAGCCCGTGGGAGGTGCACGAGGTCGAGGAGCCGCTCGAGGACCCCGAGGGCCTGTACGACGTGGTGCCCGCCGACACGCGCACGCCGTACGACGTACGCGACGTGATCCGCAAGATCGTCGACGGCAGCCGCTTCCAGGAGTTCAAACAGCTCTACGGGGAGACCCTGGTGACCGGGTTCGCCCGGATCTGGGGGCACCCGGTCGGCATCGTGGCCAACAACGGGATCCTGTTCAGCGAGTCCAGCCTCAAGGGCGCGCACTTCATCGAGCTGTGCAACTAGCGCAAGATCCCGCTGGTCTTCCTGCAGAACATCTCTGGTTTCATGGTCGGGCGCGAATACGAGAACGGCGGCATCGCCAAGGACGGCGCCAAGCTGGTCACCGCGGTCGCCTGCAGCGTGGTGCCCAAGTTCACCGTCGTCATCGGTGGCTCGTTCGGTGCCGGCAACTACGGCATGTGCGGGCGCGCCTACGACCCGCGCTTCCTGTGGATGTGGCCCAACGCCCGGATCTCGGTGATGGGTGGCGAGCAGGCCGCATCGGTGCTCTCGACCATCAAGCGTGACGGCATCGAGGCCAAGGGTGGCGAGTGGAGCGTCGAGGAGGAGGAGTCCTTCAAGGCCCCGATCCGCGACCAGTACGAGGCCCAGGGCTCGCCGTACTTCTCCACCGCCCGGATCTGGGACGACGGCGTGATCGACCCCGTCGACACCCGCCGCGTGCTCGGGATCGGCCTCGAGGCCGCCGCCCACGCGCCGGTTCCGCAGCCCAACTACGGCGTCTTCAGGATGTGATCGCAGTGGTCTCGACCGATCGCTCACCTGCTCGCTGCTCGACCACCGGGAGAATCCCATG
>DATCYH010000500.1:0-2451 GCA_036570405.1 Nocardioides sp. | reverse complement strand
TGTTCCCGGGCCCGGGAAATGGCCTTGGCCGGAGTCAGAGCGCCCAGATCTCGGGTGAACCGCCCGATCGCCTCGCCGAGCTCGGCCGGTCGGCCCAGGGTGTCGCCCTTCCAGAACGGCAACCGGCCCGGGATGCCGGGCGCGGGCGTCACCAGGACGCGGTCGTGGGTGATGTCCTCGATCCGCCAGCTGGTCGCGCCGAGGGCGAAGATGTCACCGACCCGCGACTCATAGACCATCTCCTCGTCGAGCTCGCCGACCCGGTTCACCTTCTCCCCGACCAGGAAGACCCCGAACATGCCCCGGTCGGGGATCGTCCCGCCGCTGGTCACCGCGAGGCGCTGCGCTCCCGGGCGTCCGGTGATCCGGCCGGTGACCCGGTCCCAGACGATCCGCGGACGGAGCTCGGCGAACTCGTCGCTCGGATATCTACCGCTGAGCAGGTCGAGGGTCGCGTCGAAGGCGGAGCGTGGCAGTGCGGCGAAGGAGGCGGTCCGGCGTGCCAGCGCGAAGAACTCGTCGACGTCCCACTCGTCCAGTGCGGTGGCGGCGACGACCTGCTGGGCCAGGACGTCGAGGGGGTTGGTCGGCACCCGCAGCGACTCGATCGCCCCGGACCGCATCCGTTCGACGGCCACCGCGGTCTGGGCCAGGTCGCCCCGATGCTTGGGGAACAGCACTCCACGAGACGTCTCGCCGACCTGGTGCCCGGCCCGGCCCACGCGCTGCAGAGCACTGGCCACACTGGGTGGGGACTCGATCTGGATGACCAGGTCGACGGCTCCCATGTCGATGCCGAGCTCCAACGAGCTGGT
This sequence comes from Nocardioides sp., assembly GCA_036570405.1. Classification (GTDB taxonomy): domain Bacteria; phylum Actinomycetota; class Actinomycetes; order Propionibacteriales; family Nocardioidaceae; genus Nocardioides. Next base: position 1,636 of record DATCYH010000500.1, on the reverse strand, counting down.
CGCCACGACTGCTGGGATCCGGCCCCTCTTGAGGTCGTCCTCGATCGAGGCGCGCTGCTCCTTGGAGACCGAACCGTGGTGTGCCTTGGCGATGATCGTCGTGGCGCCGGTGCTGGTGCCCGACTGGGCCTCCACCGACGACGGCCTGCCGGTCGTGGGTGGTCTGTCCGCGTGCGGGACCTGGACCTCGTCGTCCGCGCGCTCACGATCTTCGTGCTCGCGTGGGGCGAGATCCTCGCCGGAGCCGGCCCGGTCGCGAGCCTGGTCGCGGACCTCGGCGCGCTCCGTGGCGATCTCGTTGAGACGGGCCGTCAGCCGCTCGGCGAGGCGGCGGGAGTTGGCGAAGACGATGGTGGAGCGGTGCTGCTCGATGAGATCGACCACTCGCTCCTCGACGTGCGGCCAGATCGAGGACCGGCGAGAGGCGCTGGAGGCCGGGCCCTCGAGGTCGTCCTCGATCACCTGGCCGATCTGGGCCATGTCCTCGACCGGGACCACTACCTTGAGGTCCCAGGTCTTCTCCGAGGCGGGCGCCACGATCTCGACCGGGCGGGAGCCACCCAGGTAGCGCGCCACCTCGTCCAGGGGGCGCACCGTCGCGGACAGGCCGATCCGCTGCGCAGGCTTGTCGAGGAGCTCGTCCAGGCGCTCCAGGGACAAGGCCAGGTGGGCGCCGCGCTTGCTCCCGGCCACGGCGTGCACCTCGTCCAGGATCACCGTCTCCACCCCGCGCAGCGCCTCGCGGGCCTGGGAGGTGAGCATCAGGAAGAGGGACTCGGGAGTCGTGATCATGATGTCCGGCGGCGTGGTGACCAACCGGCGACGGTCGGCCGGCGAGGTGTCACCGGACCGCAGGCCGATGGTGACCTCGCGGATCGTCGTACCGAGCCGGTCCGCGGTGTGCCGGATGCCCGTCAGTGGCGCGCGAAGGTTGCGCTCGACGTCGACCGCCAGTGCCTTGAGCGGCGACACGTAGAGCACGCGGCAGCGGTGCTTCTTGTCGATCGGCTCAGAGGTGAGCAGTCGGTCGATCGACCACAGGAACGCGGACAGCGTCTTTCCGGACCCGGTCGGGGCGACGACCAGGGAGTGGTGACCGGCGCCGATCGAGGTCCAGGCCCCGTCCTGGGCGGGCGTCGGCTCGGCGAAGGCCGCAGAGAACCACGCACGCGTGGGTTCACTGAACTGCTCGAGGGCGGCCATTCGTCCATCATTGCTCATCGCACCCACAACGAGGTCGCTTCGCGGTGGGTCAGTCCCACAGGGGTGCGATCAGCCGTCCGGCGACGTACGTCGCAGCCACCGACATGGCACGCAGGTGGGCGCTCGTGGCGGCCGAGTCGCCGACGTCGAGCAGGGGGTCGTTGTCGAGCAGGACCAGGTCGCCCGGATGACCCACGGCGACGGTGCCCCAGCCGTCGGTGGAGGCCGCGAGGGCCTCGCGGACGGTGAGGGACTCCGCTGCGTTCCATGGTTCGCGCTCATCGCCACTGCGGTGCACGGCCGCTGCCATCGCCAACCACGGGTCCAACGGCGCGACCGGGGCGTCCGAGCCCAGGCGTAGGTCGACGCCCTGGTCGTGCATCGACCGGAGGCTGAAGCAGCGGTCCATCCGGTCTGGCCAGCAGTGCTCGGT
>DATCYH010000499.1:0-3142 GCA_036570405.1 Nocardioides sp. | reverse complement strand
TGGTCGAGGTCGGTGTTGGCGCCGGTCAGGCCGAAGTCGCCGACCGAGTGCCGGCGCAACGCCGTCAGGTGGCCACCGACGGCGAGGTCGACACCGATGTCGCGGGCCAGTGCACGGATGTAGGTGCCACTGGAGCACCTCACCCGCAGGTCGAAGTCCAGGAAGCCACCCTCGCGACGGAACTCGTCCGCGGCGATCTCGTGCACGGTGACCGGACGGGCCTTGAGCTCGACCTGCTCACCGTCACGGACGCGTTGATAGGCGCGCTTCCCGTCGACTTTGATCGCCGAGACAGCAGTGGGCACCTGCTCGATGTCGCCGGCGTACTTCTCCACGACCGCCAGCACCATCTCCTCGGTGATGGCAACGGTCGAGGCCGTGCTCGTCGTCTCCCCCTCGGCGTCATCGGTGCTGGTGGACAGCCCCAGGCGGACTGTGGCCAGATACGTCTTCTCGGTGAGCATCAGGTGTCCGAGCAGCCGAGTGGCCCGGTTCACGCCGAGGACGAGCACGCCGGTCGCCATCGGGTCCAGGGTGCCGGCGTGACCGACCTTGCGGGTGCCGACGGCACGCCGGACTCGCGAGACCACGTCGTGCGAGGTCATCCCCCCGGGCTTGTCGACGACGACGAGCCCGGACTGCTGCGGACTCATTCCTCGTCGGGCTCGGCCTCGTCGAGAGCCTCGGCGGCCTCGCGCGGCTTCTTGTAGGGATCCTCGCCGGCGGCGTAGCGAGCGTTGGCACGGGTTGCCGCGACCTGCTCGTCGATCTGGCGGGCACGAGCGAGTACGTCGTCGAGCTGGCGCGCGTTCTCCGGCAGGGCGTCGTGGAAGAACTCCAGCGTCGGGACGTGGCGGATACCGAGCTGCTTGCCGACCTCGGAGCGGATGATCCCCTTGGCAGACTCCAGGGCGGCAGCGGTGTCGGCGAGCGAGTCCTCCTCACCGAGCACGGTGTAGAAGATGCTGGCATGCTGGCTGTCGCCGGTGACGCGGACGTCGGTGACGGTCACGAATCCCAGGCGCGGATCCTTGATCCGGCGCTCGAGCATCTCCGCGACGATGATCTTGATGCGGTCCGCAATCTTGCGGACTCGTGGGCTGGCCATGTTCCTACTCTCTCAAGAACTGCGCCGAGTCGGCAGTTGTTGACGCTTCTGCATGTCAACAACTGCCGACTCGGCGACCTGTGCGGTCAATAACTGCCGACTCGGGTGGAGTCAGCCCCGCGGAATCTCACGCATCTCGAAGGACTCCACGACATCGCCGATCTTGATGTCCTGGAAGTTCTTGAGAACCAGACCACACTCGAAGCCCTCGCGGACCTCGGACGCGTCGTCCTTCTCCCGCTTGAGCGAGGCCAGGTCGAGGTTGTCCGCGACAACGTTGCCGTCGCGCAGCACGCGCGCCTTGGCGTTACGGCGAACGGTGCCGTCGATGACCATGCAGCCTGCGATGTTGCCGGCCTTGGACGAGCGGAAGATCTCGCGGATCTCCGCCTTGCCCAGGACAGCCTCTTCGTATTCCGGCTTGAGCATGCCCTTGAGCGCTGCCTCGATCTCCTCGATCGCCTGGTAGATGACCGAGTAGTAGCGAATCTCGACACCTTCCTTGTCGGCCATCTGGGCCGCCTTGCCCTGGGGCCTGACGTTGAAGCCGATGATGATGGCGTCGGAGGCGGCGGCCAGGTCGACGTTGGTCTCGGTGATCGCACCGACACCGCGGTCGATGACGCGCAGCGAGACTTCCTCGCCGACGTCGATCTGGGCCAGCGAGTCCTCGAGGGCCTCGACCGAACCGGACACGTCGCCCTTGAGGATGAGGTTGAGCTCCTGGGTCTCGCCCTTCTCCATCGAGGCCATGAAGTCCTCGAGGGTACGACGCACGCGACGCTTGGCCTGCATGGCCGCACGCTCGCGCGCCTCACGCTTCTCCGCGATCTGACGTGCCATCCGGTCGTCGTCGACGACGATGAACGTCTGACCGGCACCGGGAGCGGCGTTCAGGCCGAGCACCATCGCGGGACGGCCCGGGTCGGCCTCCTCGATGTTGTTGCCGTGCTCGTCGAGCATCGCGCGGACACGACCGTGGCCGGCTCCGGCAACGATCGAGTCGCCCACGCGCAGGGTTCCGCGCTGGACCAGGATCGTCGCCACCGGACCGCGACCGCGGTCGAGGTGGGCCTCGATGACCAGGCCCTGTGCGTCCTGGTCCGGGTTGGCCCGGAGGTCGAGGGACGCGTCAGCGGTCAGGACGACGGCTTCGAGCAGCTTGTCCAGGTTGAGCTCGGACTTCGCCGAGACGTCGACGAACATGGTGTCGCCGCCGTACTCCTCGGGCACGAGGCCGTACTCGGTGAGCTGGCCACGGACCTTGGTCGGGTCGGCCTCCGGCTTGTCGATCTTGTTGACCGCCACCACGATCGGCACTCCGGCCGCCTTGGCGTGGTTGAGGGCCTCGATCGTCTGCGGCATCACACCGTCGTCAGCAGCCACCACGAGGATCGCGATGTCCGTTGCCTGGGCACCACGTGCACGCATGGCGGTGAACGCCTCGTGACCGGGGGTGTCGATGAAGGTGATCCGACGCTCGTCGCCGTCGACCTCGGTCGCGACCTGGTAGGCACCGATGTGCTGGGTGATGCCACCGGCTTCCTTGTCGACCACGTTCGCACTGCGAAGGGCGTCGAGGAGCTTGGTCTTTCCGTGGTCGACGTGACCCATGACGGTGACGATCGGCGGGCGGAAGGCGAGATCGTCCTCGTCACCCTCGTCGGCACCGAACTCGAGGTCGAAGCCCTCGAGCAGCTCGCGGTCCTCGTCCTCGGGAGACACGATCTGGACGATGTAGTTCAGCTCTTCGCCGAGCAACTCGAACGTGGCTTCGTCGACCGACTCGGTCGCCGTGACCATCTCGCCGAGCGAGAAGAGCATCTGGACCAGTGCGGCAGCGTCGACATTGATCTTCTCGGCGAAGTCGGTCAGCGAGGCACCGCGTGCCAGGCGAACGGTCTCGCCGTCGCCCTTGCGGACGCGCACGCCACCGATCGTCGGGGCCTGCATGGCCTCGAATTCCTGACGACGTGCCCGCTTCGACTTGCGACCACGACGCGACGGACCACCGGGACGACCGAAGGCACCCTG
>DATCYH010000498.1:0-5432 GCA_036570405.1 Nocardioides sp. | reverse complement strand
CGTCGGACTCTGTGGCGTCCTCGCCGCGTCGCGGCTGGGTGCCGAGCGAATCATCGCCATGTCGCGCCACGAGCCACGCCAGGAGATCGCGCGGGCCTTCGGCGCCACCGACATCGTGGTCGAGCGGGGCAAGGAGGGCGCGGCCCGGATCGCAGAGATGACCGACGGGGTCGGCGCCGACTCCGTGCTGGAGTGCGTCGGCACCGACCAGTCGATGAAAACCGCCCTGAAGGTGGCCCGCCCCGGGGGCAACGTCGGCTTCGTCGGGGTCCCGCACGGGGTGGAGCTCCCGGTCCGCACCATGTTCCAGCGAAACGTCGGCCTACGCGGCGGGATGGCCCCGGTCCGGGCCTACCTGCCGGAGCTGCTCGAGCTGGTCACCTCGGGCGCCATCAACCCGGGCCTGGTCTTCGACCTGACCCTGTCGATGCCGGACGTCGCGGAGGGCTACCGAGCCATGGACGAGCGTCGCGCCGTGAAGGTGCTGTTGCAGCCGTGAAGCGCGGGGTTCCGATCGCGCTCGGCGTGGTGATGATCATCGCCGGCTTCGTCTTCTGGGGCCAGGGCCTGGGGGCGATCGAGGGCAGTCCGATGACGGGCGGCAAGTTCTGGGCGTACGCCGGCCCGCTCATCGCCGGTTTCGGAGTCGCCCTGGTGATGGTCACCCTGCAACGGCGACGCTGACTCACCCGACCAGGACGCCGGCGATCGCAGCGCTCATCAGGTTGGCGAGCGTGCCGGCCAGGACGGCGCGCAGCCCGAGCTCGGCGATCCGCGAACGTTGGGTGGGGGCGATGCCGCCCAGGCCTCCGAGCAGGATCGCCAGTGACCCGAGGTTGGCGAAGCCGGTGAGGGCGAAGGTGATCACGGCACGTGACTTCTCGCTGAACTCCCCGGCCTGGGGTGCGAAGTCGGCGAACGCGACGAATTCGTTGAGGACGATCTTCTGGCCCAGGAAGCTCCCGGCGTCCAGCGCTTCGTGCCAGGGGACTCCGACGGCGAACATGATCGGCGCGAAGATGTAGCCCAGGATCTGCTCGATGCTCAGGTCGTCCTGGCCGAACCACCCTCCGACACCGCCCAGGATCAGGTTGCCCAGGGCGATCAGGGAGATGAATGCGAGCAGCATGGCGCCGACGTTCGCGGCCAGCTTCAGGCCCTCACCGGCACCGCGTGCTGCAGCGTCCAGGACGTTGGTCGGGGGTTCCTCCTCGTCCTCCGACACTGCCGGGACTGGCCCGGTCGACGCCGTCCCCTTGGTCGCGCCCTCCTCCGACCCCTCGTGGCCCGCGTCTTCCAGAGCGCCTGCCGGGACCAGGATCTTGGCCATCAGCAGGGCGCCCGGAGCAGCCATGAAGGAGGCCGCGATCAGGTAGTCCAGCCTGGCGCCGAGCAGTGAGTAGCCGACGAGCACCGAGCCGGCCACGGTGGACAGCCCACCCGCCATCACCGCGAACAGCTCGGAGCGGGACAGGCCGGCGATGTAGGGCTTGATCACCAGTGGCGCCTCGGTCTGGCCCACGAAGATGTTGGCGGCGGCATTCATCGACTCGGTCTCGGTGGTGCCCAGGAGCTTGGCCAGCGCACCGCCGACGAATCGCACCACCATCTGAAGGATGCCCAGGTGGTAGAGGACGGCGGTCAAGGACGCCACGAAGACGATCACGGGCAGCACTTGGAAGGCGAAGATCGTTCCGGTGCCCTCCTTGGGGATGACCGGGCCGAACAGGAAGGCGATCCCGTCGGCGCTCGAGTCGATCACCGCCTGCACTCCCGCCGAGGCCTTGTTCAGTGCGGTCTTTCCCCACGGCACGAACAGCACGAGCACCCCGAAGCCCACCTGGAGGGCCAGTGCTATCGAGACCGTGCGGAAGCGGATCCTGCGTCGGTCGACGGAGAAGAGCACGGCGATGGCGAGCACGACCGCCATCCCCCCAAGGCCCCAGAGAACGTCCAGCACGAGCTTTCCCCTCGTCGCGTTGACCAGCAGATGTCTGTGTGCCGGTCAGGATGACACGTCACAAAGCACGAACCCCGCCGACCCGGTGATCGGGTGGCGGGGTTCGTCGTGGCTGGTGTCAGCCGCGCGCCTTGCGAGTGGCGGCCTGGTCCTTCTTGCTGGCGGCAACGTAGGTCTTGAAGCCGCTGCCTGCCTTGAACGCCGGGACGTTGGTCTTCTTGATCTTGATGGTCTCGCCGGTCTGCGGGTTGCGGGCCTCGCGAGCCGCGCGCTCACGCTTCTCGAACGTGCCGAAGCCGGGGATCTGCACCCGGTCACCCTCGGCGACCGCGTCGCTGATGGTGTTGATGACAGCAGCCAGGGCTGCTTCGGCGTCCTTGCGGGTGCCGCCGGTCTGCTCGGCGATCGCGTCGACCAGTTCACGCTTGTTCAATTTCTCCACCACTTCAGGAATCGGGGATGTGCGTACGCTCCGAAACTAACGAGGTTTCGGGTTGAAATCCCGGGAGGGTAGCCGCGACACGCCCATGGGACGGGGTTTCATGTACTCTTTGGGCCGAAAGGGAGTAGTCCCCAACAGGTTCGTCGACACACTGGCCCGCGGGCCCGGCGGATCGGGCCAGACATCTGGCGGACGAGACTTTCGACCAGACGCACACCCACTCATGGACGTGCTCGGTCGAAGGGACGTCCACATCTCGTCTCCTCCGGCCGAGCCGAGGAGAACACCAGAAATGTATGCCTTCCTGCTCAGCACCGTCGTCATCTTCGTCGCGGAACTGGGGGACAAGAGCCAGCTGATGGCGATGACCTTCGCCACCCGGTACCGCGCCCGCGACGTGATCCTCGGCATCACTGCGGCGACCGCCATCGTGCACCTGGCCTCGGTCGGGATCGGAGTGGCGATCGGATCTTCGTTCGCGGACTACCAGGACTGGATCTCGATCGTCGCCGGCGTCGCCTTCCTGGTCTTCGCTGGGTGGACCCTGCGTGGCGACGAGCTCACCGACGAGGAGGCGCAGAAGGCCAAGAACAGTAAGGGCCTGGCGATCCTGGCCGTCGGCGCGGCGTTCTTCCTGGCCGAGCTCGGCGACAAGACGATGCTCGCCACGATTACCCTGGCCACCCAGGAGGGCTGGTTCGGCACCTGGTTGGGGAGCACCGTGGGCATGGTGGCCGCGGACGCACTCGCCATCGCCGCGGGCGTGCTGCTCGGGCGACAGCTGCCGGAGAAGGTCATCAAGTATGGCGCGGCGGCGGCGTTCCTGGTCTTCGGCCTGCTGCTCGTCGCGCAGGGCGTGGGCTGGCTCTGAGGCTCCGTGTCCGGCCGGGGCGCTAGTTTTGGTCCATGACGACTCACCCTGCGGACTGTCACGACCTGATCCGCGTGCAGGGCGCACGCGAGAACAACCTCAAGGACGTGAGCATCGACCTGGCCAAGCGCCGGCTCACGGTGTTCACCGGGGTCTCCGGATCAGGCAAGAGTTCACTGGTCTTCGCAACGATTGCGGCGGAGTCGCAGCGGATGATCAACGAGACCTACAGCACCTTCGTGCAGGGCTTCATGCCGTCGATGGCACGACCCGATGTTGACCGACTGGAGGGCCTGACCACGGCCATCATCGTCGATCAGGAGCGGCTGGGCGCCAACCCGCGCTCGACAGTTGGGACCGTCACCGATGCCAACGCGATGCTGCGGATGCTGTTCAGCCGGCTGGGGGAGCCCCAGATCGGTCCACCCAGCGCGTTCGCGTTCAACGTGCCCTCGGTCTCCGCCTCCGGAGCCGTCACCGTGGGCAAGGGTGACAAGGCCATCGCCGAGAAGGTCACCTTCAACAGGCTCGGCGGCATGTGCCTACGCTGCGAGGGCAAGGGGTCGGTCAACGACTTCGACAACGCTGCGCTGTTCGACGAGGAGAAGTCGATCAACGCGGGCGCGATCATCGTTCCCGGCTATTCGATGGATGGATGGTACGGGCGGATCTTCCGGGGCAGCGGATTCTTCGATCCTGACAAGCCGATCAAGAAGTACAACAAGCGCGAGCTGCACTCCCTGCTGCACAAGGAGCCGACCGAGATCAAGGTCGACGGCATCAACGTGACCTACGAGGGCCTGATTCCCAAGATCCAGAAGTCGATGCTGTCCAAGGACGTCGAGGCGATGCAGCCCCACATCCGCGCGTTCGTCGAACGCGCGGTCGTGTTCACCACGTGCCCCGAGTGTGACGGCACCCGACTGGCCGACGAGGCCCGGTCCTCGAGGATCAAGGGGATCAACATCGCCGATGCCTGCTCGATGCAGATCAGTGACCTGGCGAGCTGGGTCCGGGAGCTCGACGAGCGCTCGGTCGGCCCGCTGGTCGCCGGCCTCCAGCACCTGCTGGACTCCTTCACCGGGATCGGCCTCGGCTACCTGTCGCTGGACCGCCCCTCCGGATCGCTGTCCGGCGGTGAGGCGCAACGGACCAAGATGATCCGGCACCTGGGCTCCTCGCTCACCGACGTCACCTACGTCTTCGACGAGCCGACCATCGGCCTGCACCCCCACGACATCGACCGGATGAACGACCTGTTGCTGCGCCTTCGCGACAAGGGAAACACGGTGCTGGTCGTCGAGCACAAGCCCGAGGCCATCGCGATCGCCGACGAGGTGGTCGACCTCGGCCCGCTCGCCGGGTCCGGCGGGGGAGAGGTCGTCTACCAGGGCGACCTCGAGGGCCTCCGCGCCAGCGGCACCCTGACAGGTCGTCATCTCGACTACCGGGCCAGGGTCAAGGACGACGTACGCACCCCGACCGGCACCCTGGAGATCCGTGGTGCCTCCCGGCACAACCTCCGCGACGTCGACGTCGACGTACCTCTCGGTGTCCTCACTGTCGTCACCGGTGTCGCCGGCTCGGGGAAGAGCTCCCTGATCCACGGCTCGGTGGCGAGCCTGGGGGACGTCGTCGCGATCGACCAAGGGGCAATCAAGGGATCGCGACGCAGCAACCCTGCGACGTACACCGGTCTGCTCGAGCCGATCCGCAAGGCCTTCGCCAAGGCCAACGGGGTCAAGCCCGCCTTGTTCAGCGCGAACTCAGAGGGTGCCTGCCCGACCTGCAAGGGCGCTGGCGTGGTCTACACCGAGCTGGGCTTCATGGACACCGTCTCGACGCTCTGCGAGGACTGCGAGGGCAAGCGCTTCCAGGCAGCTGTGCTGGAGCACGAACTCGGCGGCCGCGACATCAGCCAAGTGCTGGCGATGTCGGTGGCGGAGGCGCTCACCTTCTTCTCCGAGGGCGAGGCGAAGATCCCGGCTGCGCACAAGATCCTGCAACGCCTCGACGAGGTCGGCCTCGGCTACATCAGCCTCGGCCAGCCGCTGACCACCTTGTCCGGCGGGGAACGGCAGCGGATCAAGCTGGCCACGCACATGGGGGAGAAGGGCGGGACCTATGTAATCGACGAGACAACCACCGGACTGCACCTG
>DATCYH010000497.1:0-3276 GCA_036570405.1 Nocardioides sp. | reverse complement strand
GGCGAGCCCCGCGCCTCGCCGCTGCCCCCGCCGTTGCCGTCGCCGTCGCCCTCGTCGCCGTGCTTGCCACCGGCTGCGGTGTCACGCGCGACGACGAGGGCAACGACATGACGATGCTGATCCCGAACAGTCCGGGAGGCGGCTACGACCAGACCGGTCGCGCCGCGGTCTCCTCGATGGAGGCCAGCGACATCACCGGCGGCACCTTCGAGGTCAACAACATCATCGGCGCCGGCGGGTCGGTCGCACTGACCAAGCTGATGAACGTCGAGGGCGACACGCACACGATGATGACGGTCGGCCTCGGTGTAGTCGGCTCGGCCTACTCGATGGGCCAGCCCTACAAGCTGCAGGATGCCACTCCCCTGGCGCAGTTGATCGAGGACCAGGAGGGCGTCCTGGTGCCGGCGGACTCGCCGTACAAGACCATCGACGACTTCCTGGCCGACTGGAAGAAGGACCCCGGCTCGATCGCCGTCGGCGGCGGCTCCTCACCCGGCGGACCCGACCACCTCTTCCCGATGCAGCTGGCAGGTGCGGCCGGCATCGACCCGAATGACGTTCGCTACGTCGCCTACGACGGCGGCGGTCCGCTCACCTCGGCCCTGCTCGGCAAGAAGATCAAGGTCGGCTTCTCCGGCCTCGGCGAGTTCGAGGGCCAGATCCGGGCCGGCGAGCTCCAGGTCCTCGCCGTCTCCGGCGAGGAACGGCTCGAGGGCGAGGTCTTCGGCAAGTTCCCGACCCTCAAGGAGTCCGGTGTCGACCTGGTCTTCACCAACTGGCGCGGGGTGCTCGCCCCTCCCGGGATCTCCGAGGAGCGCAAGCAGGAGCTGATCGCCTACCTCGAGGAGATGCACGAGAGCCCCGAGTGGCGCAAGGCGCTCAAGGACAACAAATGGATCGATGAGTTCAAGACCGGTGACGAGTTCACTGCCTTCCTCGAGGAGCAGGACGCCCGTGTCGCCGACACCCTGAAGGAGCTGGGACTGCTGTGAGCACCACCTACGAGAACACTGCGCCGACGCCCGCGCAGGACCGCGCGGCGCCCACCCGGGACCGGGCGCAATTCGGCGTCGCCGCGCTGCTGGCTGCCGTCGGGGCCTACACGATCCATGACGCCACCACACTGACGGTCGGCTTCGGCGACCCCGTCGGCCCCCGGGTCTTCCCCTATGCCATCGGCTCGGTGATGCTCGTGCTGGCGCTGCTGCTGGTCGTGGCGACCCTGCGCGGGGACAAGCCCGAGGGCGAGCAGGGCGAGGACGTCGACCTGACCCAGCCGGCGGACTGGCTGACGGTGGCCAAGCTGGTCGGCGTGCTGCTCTTCACCATCGTCACGATCGACTGGCTCGGCTGGGCGATCTCGGGTGGCCTGCTCTTCGCAGGCGCGGCCTGGGCGCTCGGCAGCCGGACCACGATCCGTGACCTCATCGTCGGTCTGGTGATGTCCGTGGCCAGCTGGTACGGCTTCTACGTCGGCCTGGGCATCCCGCTCACGCCCGGCATCGGGGAAGGGATCCTGTGATGGACAGCCTCGATCTGCTGGCCAACGGCCTCGCTGCGGCGTTCACGCCGGAGAACCTGCTCTATGCCGTGATCGGCGTCCTGCTCGGCACCTTCGTCGGTGTCCTGCCCGGGATCGGCCCGGCGATGGCCGTGGCTCTCCTGCTCCCGGTCACCTTCGGCCTCGAGCCGACCCAGGCCTTCATCATGTTCGCCGGGATCTACTACGGCGGGATGTATGGCGGCTCGACCACCTCGATCCTGTTGAACACACCGGGTGAGTCGTCATCGGTGATGACCGCGATCGAGGGCAACAAGATGGCCAAGAAGGGACGCGCCGCGCAGGCCCTGGCCACCGCTGCGATCGGCTCGTTCATCGCCGGCACCATCGGCACCATGCTGGTGGTCTTCTTCGCCCCGGCACTGGCGAAGATCGCGGTCGAGATCGGCGCACCGTCGTTCTTCGCGATCATCGTGCTGGCGATGGTCCTGGTGACCAGCCTGCTGGGCGCATCGCGGCTGCGCGGGTTCATCTCGCTCTTCCTCGGACTCACCTTCGGATTGGTCGGGCTCGACCTGAACACCGGCCAGCCGCGACTCAGCTTCGACCAGCCGCTGCTCGCGGACCGTCTCGACATCGTCATCGTCGCCGTCGGCATCTTCGCCCTCGGCGAGGCCCTGTGGGTCGCCGCGCACCTGCGACGCAAGCCGCTTGAGATCATCCCGGTCGGCCAGCCGTGGATGGGCAGGGACGACTGGGGTCGCTCCTGGAAGCCGTGGCTGCGCGGCACCGCCATCGGCTTCCCGTTCGGCGCCGTTCCCGCCGGCGGAGCCGAGACGCCGACCTTCCTCTCCTACGTCCTGGAACGGAAGCTGTCGAAGAAGAAGGACGAGTTCGGCAACGGCGCCATCGAGGGCGTCGCCGGCCCGGAGGCAGCCAACAACGCCTCGGCGGCAGGGACGTTCGTGCCCCTGCTGGCCATGGGCATCCCGGTGACGGCCACCTCGGCAGTCATGCTGGCCGCGCTCACGTCGTACGGCATCCAGCCCGGACCGCAGCTGATGACCGACCAGGCCGACCTGGTCTGGACGCTGCTGGCCAGCCTGCTGATCGGCAACGCCCTGCTGCTGATCATCAACCTGCCGATGGCACCGTTGTGGGCCAAGCTGCTCAGCATCCCGCGGCCCTACCTCTACTCCGGAATCCTGTTCTTCGCGACCCTGGGTGCCTATGCGGCAAACCAGCAGCCGTTCGACGTGTTCCTGCTGCTGGTCTTCGGTCTGGTCGGTTTCATGATGCGCCGCTTCGCCCTGCCGGTACTGCCGCTGATCATCGGCGTCATCCTCGGCCCGTTGATGGAGACCCGGTTCCGCGAGGCGCTGGCCAACTCCGGGGGCGAGGTGTCCGGGCTGTTCAACGAGGGTCTCGGTCTCGTCGTCTATGCGATCGCGGTGCTCGTGATCGTCACACCCCTGGTGTTGCGCATGGTGCGCCCCGCCACGACCGGACCAACGGGGCCGGCAGAGTCTGAGGACAAGGAGTTGGTGGAGCGATGAGCACGATCGTGGTGGCATGGACGCCTGATGCGTTCGGTCAAGTGGCCCTCGAGCGTGGCCTGGACGAGGCGCGCCTGCGCGAGGCACGGCTGCTCGTGGTCAACGGGACGCGTGGCGACACGCTGGTCGACGACCATTATGCCTCGGGCGCGCAGCTCGAGCGGCTGCGCTCGCTGCTGGCCGACAGCGGCGTCGAGCACGAGGTGCGCCAGTCGA
>DATCYH010000496.1:0-4476 GCA_036570405.1 Nocardioides sp. | reverse complement strand
GAGGTGCAGGAACTCCTCGGCCTGGACGGCGTCGGTGGCCTCGTTGGTGGCCTCGTCGGCGGGGGTCTGGATGGTGTCGGTCATGCTGCTGTCCTCCGTGAGTAGAATAGAAAGAACTGACAGGACTAAGTCTCCCAGCGGGGGCCGACGCCTACCGGGCCACAGGGCGGACCTGTGGAAAGGTGGGCACCCGGTGAGGGTGGGGATAAATCCCGGCCTCACGGGCGCGGACTCCGCTGCGGCGGCGCGGCGCAGCTGCACCTCGTAGCTGGCTGGAACGGAAGGAATCGAGCGAGAGTGGGAACGGCTGCGCAGGGCCCCGACCGGGAATGCAGCGGCGTTGGTGTTAGCCGCTGCAGCTCGACGCAGGCGGACGAGACCAGGGGAGTGATCAGGTGACAAGCCAGACCACGATCCCGGTCGGGATCTACTGGAAGCCCGGCGTGTGGGACCTCGCACGATCGGCCTACATCGCAGACCTGGACACCGACGCCGACTCGCCCGGCTCGTTCGTCGGCTGGCTCGCCCAGGCGCTCGAGCTGCACGCCCGGCGCTCACCACAGCAGCGGGCCGAGCTCGCGGCCGCGGGCGAGAAGCACCCCGCCCTGGTCAGCGTGACCCGCAAGAGCTTCAACAAGAAGCACGACCTGCCGGCCTCGACCATCGAAGCGGTCGAAGACGCGCTCGTGGCCGACCGCCAGGAACTAGGCCGGATGCTTGCCCGCTCCGCGTTCGCCCAGGAAGCAGTGATCGCCGCGGCCGAGGATTCCCGCCGGCGGCTCGGGCGCGACCTGCCTCCTCCGCCGCAGAAGCTCAGCAACCGACCGCCGCGGCGCCGGCCGTCGCGGTAGGCCCAGCCGGCGGCCGGCGCTGTCGGTCCCTGCCTCTAGCGTCCTTCTCTGCGCCCCGATCCGGTACCCGAGAGCCGGTCGGGGCGCTTCTTTGCGCCCTCACTGAACCCTTGACGCGCAGCTCCCCGCGAGCACGACCGGATCCGAACAAATTCGGCCCAGGTGATCGCTGCGGGACCCCGATGGGACCTAGGTGACTGCGGGACCGATTCCGACGTCTCGCAGTCACCTAGGAGGAAGTCATGTCCACCACTGTCACCTTCGCCGGCAACCTGGCCGAGGCTCCCGAGCTGCTCTACACCCGCGAGAACAAGCCGTTCGTCAGCTGCCGGGTCCTGGTCAACCGGCGCGCGCAGAACGACGAGGGGGAGTGGGTCAACGACGAGCCCACCGCCCACAACGTCAAGATCTTCGGCACCGCCGCCACCCACGTACACGACAGCTGCGGATCCGGCGACCCGATCTTCGTCCACGGCCTCGAGCGCACCGAGAGCTGGCCGGACAAGGAGACCGGCGAGAAGCGCACCAAGGACGTCGTGGTCGTCGACAACCGCTTCGGCGAAGTCGGCGTCTCGCTCAAGTACGTCTCCGCGCGCATCGAGCGCGCCACCCGCCCGGCCCAGGCCAGCTGACCGCGCCGGAGGTTCCCATGGATCTCGTCGTACAGTCCCCGGACGAGCTGCTCGCCGCAGTGCCGCACGTTCTCGGCTTCAAGCCCGAAGAGTCGATCGTCCTCGTCCCCTTCCGGTCCGGGCTCCCCATCACCCGCGTCGACCTGCCGAAGACGGCCGCCGACCGCGAGGAAGTGTGGGACGCCATCAGCGGCCCCTACGGCCGCCACGCCCGACCCGGCTCGCGCCTGGCGATCCTCTGCTTCACTGACGACCGCCGCAGCGCTGAGCTGGCCAGCCAGCACCTGTCCAACCGCCTCGAGACCGTGGGCATCACCACCCACATCCGGCTATGGGCCGACGGCGAGCGGTGGCGTGAGTTCAATACCGGCTCCACCGGCCTGCAGAACCCGGAAACCGCTGAGCGGATCGCGGCCGCGACCGTGCTGACCGGCGCCGCCCAGCCAGCCGCCAGCAGGGCCTCCCTGGCTGCGTCCATGGTCGGCGACCGTGAGCCGATCGCCCAGCTGATCCCCGCGGCCCGGGCCGCGGCCGCGGACAGCAGCCCCGCCCTGGAGCGGGACTGGGCCCTGGACCGCCTCGAGCAGTTCCACACCGACGGCAACCGGCTCTCCGACGTCGACGGCGCACGGATGCTCGTCGCCCTGGAGACGATCGGTACCCGCGACGCGGTCTGGGAGGACATGAGCCGGGAGAACCACACCTCCCACATGGCCCTCTGGAACGACCTCACCCGCCGCGCCCCCGACGAGGTCCGCGCGGCGCCGGCCTCCATGCTCGGCTTCGCCAGTTGGCTGCACGGCGACGGCGCCAAGGCCTGGTGCGCACTCGACCAGGTGCCCGCCGACCGGCCCTACTCCATGGCCGCCGTCGTCGCCTCCGCCCTGCAGAACGGCATCCACCCCCGCGAGTGGGATCGATACCAGACCCAGATGCGCGATCTCGCCGGCGAGCTCGACGAGTCCTACGTGCCCAAGCCTCCCGGCCAGCAGCGCGACATCCCGGGCACGCAGCCCGTCACCGACCGCCCGGCCCCGGGCCGCTGAGGAGGACCGCGATGAACCACCACCACGACACCCCGGTGCAGCCCAGCGTCACCGAGCGACAGCTGCGCCGCCTGGTTGTGCCCGAGCCCGCGGCCTACGCCGCCGACAAGCGCCTTGACGTCATCCACGAACCCGACCTCGATCTGCTGTGGGGAGACGAGGAATGAGCACCCCTCGCACCGACGTCGACGACGCCGACCGGCTGGCCCGCGTCAATGCTGCAGCGCCAGCGAGCCCGGCGACCTGCGGATTACTGGATAGGCCCGGTGACCACTGCGAAATCTCGGCCCCGGCACGACGCCAACACAGCTCAGCGATCGCCTGAGCCCATGAAAGGAGAACCAGTCATGCCCAACCCCACACCGGATCCGGGTGTCGACGAATGGGTGCTCGCGAGCGCGGCGGAGGTCGCCCGGAATGTTGCACGCCACGGCGTGCCCATCACGTGGTCGGAGGCAGCGGAACGGCTGCGACGCACCGTCGAACTGTTGTCCGGGCAGGTTTTCGTCATCGACGACGGTGGCACGTTCACTCCGTTGCCCCAGCAGGAAACTCCCCGGTGGCAGGAGACCGGGTTCGCAGAGTCTGTCGCCTGCGCTGCCGTTCACTACGCAGGCCAGCCGTACTACCCCGAGAACCCCCAGAGTTCGCGAGTCGAGCTCGCGGTTCCCTGGGACACCGCAACTGCGCTGGTGCATCTGCTCAGCGCACTCTTGGTTGCTCGGCTCACCGGCCCCACTCCCAGCTGCGACCAGGAGCAAGTTGAAGCGGCGCAGCTGCTAAACAGGCTAAGCGCCGACGTGGCCTTCGAGTTCTCGCGTGACGACGACGAACTCCTGGGCGACGAGGAGAAGGTGGGGGAGCGCGTCTACCTCCTGATGCGATCCTGCGATGTCTGGCAGGCACTGGACCTCCTGGGCAACGGGAGGGAAGCGCTCCGGCTCGCCGGCGTAACGGACATGGAGATCTTGGACCTCACCCTTTGGGAGGCCCGCTGCTGGCTGTTCGGACCCTACGAGCAGGCGTCATGAGCACCCCGCACGCCGACATCGACGACGCCGACAGGCTGGCCCGCGTCAAGCTGAGCAGTGCCATCGAGCCCGGCGACCTCCGCGTCACCGGGCTGGTCGACGAGCTCGGCGCCGTCAAGGTCCTCGACTACCTCGAGGCCGCCGGCGAGGTGGAGAACCACTGGGGCTTCGGCATCGGCCAGGAGCTCGCCCGCGCCGACCCCGCCAGGCTGCTCGAGCAGGCCGCCGTAGTCGGCATCCGGTTCATCATCCCCGGTGACCCGGAGTGGCCGTACCGCCTCGCGGACCTCCGCGACGCCGGCGCGTTGCACGAGCGAGGCGGCGAGCCGGTCGGCCTGTGGGTCAGGGGAGCCGGCGACCTAACCCAGCTTGGAGCCAATGCTGTGGCCGTGGTCGGGTCGCGCGCCGCGACGGATTACGGGATGCAGCAGGCCACTGAGCTGAGTCGCGAGCTCGCGGCCACGGGCGACACCGTCGTCAGCGGCCTCGCCTACGGGGTGGACCAGGCCGCGCACCGCGGCGCCCTCATCGCTGACGGCCCAACCATCGCCGTTCTGCCCGGCGGCGTCGACCGGCCCTACCCGGCCGCACACGCCCAGCTGCTCGAGGCCATCGCCGAACGTGGCCTCGTCGTCTCGGAGGCACCCCCGGGAGCCGGACCCACCAGGACCCGCTTCCTGGCGCGGAACAGGATCGTCGCCGGCCTCTCTGAAGGGACTGTGGTCGTCGAGGGCGCGCTGCGCAGCGGCGCCCTCAACACCGCCCACTGGACCACGAACCTGCACCGACCCCTCATGGGCGTCCCCGGCCCCGTGAGCAGCGCGGCCTCCACCGGCGTGAACCAGCTGATCCGCCTCGGCCAGGCCAGCATGGTCACCACCGCCCAGGACGTCATCACCGACGTCACGACCCGCGC
>DATCYH010000495.1:0-4053 GCA_036570405.1 Nocardioides sp. | reverse complement strand
TCTGGAACCGGAGCCCGCGCATCGCTGTCACGCAGGAGCTTGCGCACCTGCCAGGCGTAGAGGATGCCTGCCCACCAGTAGAGGCCGATCCCCCAGAACGCGAAGGCCCATCCGAATACCTCGGCGAGCCGCGCCAGGTCTCCCTCACCGTCGCCGAGCAGGAGCAGGGGGAAGGCATAGAGCAGGTTGAAGGTCGCCGCCTTGCCGAGGAAATGAACCGGCAGCGCGCTGTAGCCACGCATCCTCAGGAACGGGACCAGTCCCCACAGGAACAGGTCGCGCAACGGCAGCAGGAGGGCCACCCACCAAGGAATGATTTCGCGCAGCGCCAACCCAACGACCACGGCGAGGATGTAGAGGCGATCGGCCACGGGATCCAAGATCTCGCCCAGCGTCGATCGCTGGTTCAGCCTTCGCGCGAGATAACCGTCGGCCCAGTCGGTCACGCCCGAGACCATCAGCAGGCCCAGGGCCCAGGCATCCTCCTCAGGTCCGAGCACGAGCCACAGGAACAGGGGCACCCCCGCCAGGCGCACCATGCTCAGGAGATTGGGCACCGTCCAGACCTTGCTGGCGCGTTCCATCTCATCCTGCACGGGGTGTGACCATCTCTCGCTGGGGGTTTGCCGAGGGCTACCCTAGCCGTCTCGCGATGGCCTGTGCGGATGCCTCACCTGCGTCCTCGTTGTGGGCGGCGTCGCGGATCTCGCCGACGAGCTCCTCCAGGACGTCCTCCATGGTCGCGAGTCCCAGGGTCCTGCCCTCGGCGTCGACCACACGAGCCATGTGGGCGCCCTTGCGTTGGAGGTTCTCCAGGGCATCGTGGAGCACGTCATCGGGACGGACCGTCGCGAAGGGACGGATCCACTTGTCGTCGATGATCCGCTCACGCCGCTCGGGATCCGTCTCCAGGACGTCCTTGATGTGGAGATAGCCGACCAGCTCGTCGTCGGTGCCGCGGACCGGGAAGCGCGAATATCCGGTGTGGGCGCAGCGATCCTCGACCTCGATCACCGTGCAGCCGCGGGGCAGCGTGCTCAGTGAGTCGAGCGGGAGCAGGACCGATTCCAGCGTGCGCTCGGTGAACCCGAGGGCACCGGCCAGCCGGTCATATTCGCCGGCCTCGATCAGGCCCTCACCCCGCGACTCCTCAACCAGGGCTGCAACCTCTTCGCGGGTGTAGGTCGACGACACCTCGCCCTTGGGCTCGACGCGGAGAAGGCGCAGGGTCAGGTTGGCGACCGCGTTCAGCCCGACGATGATCGGGCGGAGCAGGGTCACGATGCCCATCATCGGCGGACCCAGCAAGATGGCGGCCTTCTCGGGTCCGGCGATGGCGATGTTCTTGGGGACCATCTCCCCCAGCACCACGTGCAGGTAGACCACGATCGTCATCGCGATCACGAACGAGATCGGGTGGACCAAGTCGTCCGGGACGCCGAGCGCGTGGAATCCGGGCTCCATCATGTGTGCGACGGCAGGCTCGCCCACGGCGCCGAGGCCCAGCGAGCAGATCGTGATGCCCAGCTGTGCTCCGGCCATCACCAGGGAGACGTTCTCCATCGCCCGCAGGGTGGTGCGCGCCATCGACGATCCCGCTTGGGCCCTGGGCTCGATCTGGGTACGTCGCGCCGAGACGAGCGCGAACTCCGCCCCGACGAAGAAGGCATTGAAGCCGAGCAGGAGTAGGGCGATGATCACTGCGGTCCAGTCACTCATCCTTCGCCCTCCGTCCGGGTCCAGAGCCGGATCCGATCCACTCGCAGTCCGTCCATGTGCTCGACCTTCAGGACCGCGAACACCTGTGGCAACGCTTCGTCGTCATCGTCGAGCCCGACCGGGAGCGGGACCTCGACCTGGTCGCCGGCCACCGGGATCCGGCCGAGCTCACGCAGCACGAGGCCCGCGATCGTGTCGTAGTCATCGCTGACCGGCAGGTCGATGTCGGTGACGTCCTCGACCTCGTCGGGTCGGAGCAGCCCCGAGAGCGACCAGGCACCGTCGCGTCGCTGCCGGACCCGGGCACCGAGCCGGTCGTGCTCGTCGGCGATGTCCCCGACGATCTCCTCGACGACGTCCTCGAGGGTGACGATGCCCGCCTGGCCGCCGTACTCGTCGAGGACGACTGCCATCTGGAAGCCGTCGCGACGCAGCAGCGCCAGCAGCGGGTCGAGCTTGAGGGAGTCCGGGACCACGATCGGCTTGACCATGATGTGCTTGATCCGAGTGGTCGTACGTTCGTGGACCGGCAGCGTCACAGCGTGCTTGACGTGCACGGTGCCCACCACGTTGTCCGCGTCGTCGAGGACGGGAAAGCGCGAGTGGCCGGTCTGTCGGGCCAGCTCGATGACGCTGATGGCGCGGTCAGTGGCCTCGACGCTGCTGGTCCGTACCCGTGGGGTCATGATCTCGCCGGCGGTCCGGGTGCCGAACTCGACCGAGCGTTCCATCAGCTCGGCGGTGTCGGCGTCCAGTGTTCCCTGGTCGGCGGATCGGGAGATGAGCGAGGCGAGCTCGGTCGACGAGCGCGCCGAGCGCAGCTCCTCCTGGGGCTCGATCCCGAGGCGCCTGACCAGGAAGTTGGCCGAACCGTTGAGGAAGGCGATCGGTCCCTTGATGCTGGCGGTGAAGAGCCGCTGCGCGCGGGCAGTCGCCTTGGCGGTCTGCAGCGGCATCGCGATGGCCAGGTTCTTCGGCACCAGCTCCCCGAAGAGCATGGTCAACACCGTGCTCAGCACCAGGGCGATCGCGAGGGCGGTCGGATGCACCGCCGACGACGGCAGTCCCGTCCCGGCGAGTGGTTCGCGAATCAGGGCGGCAATGGCCGGCTCGGCCAGGAACCCGATCGCCAGGTTGGTGACGGTGATGCCCACCTGGGCGCCCGAGAGCTGGGTCGAGAGCGACTTGAGCGCGACCTGGACGGCGACCGCTCCGGAGTCGCCCGACTTGGCCGCCCGGTCGACCAGGTTGCGGTCGACCGTGACGAAGGCGAACTCAGCGGCAACGAACACTCCACAGGCGAGGATCAGCAGCAGTGCCGCTGCGAGCAGGAGCCATTCGGTCATCGTGGCCCTCCACCATCGTGGATGGGATCAGAGGGCCTGGGACTTTGAGAGTCCATGGATGGTGCGTCAACTGCCTTCAGTGGGGTGCATTACCGAGAACAGAGTACAGAATTCCTCGGCGATCACGTAGCGCACGTCGAGTGTCGACCGACGTGCGCCACGTGAGTGCGCGAGGTGCCTCAGACGTTGCGTCGGTATTGGCCGCCGACCTCGAAGAACGCCTCGGTGACCTGCTGCAGCGAGCAGACCCGGGCGGCGTCCATCAGCACCGCGAAGACGTTGTCGCCGTTGATGGCCGCCTCCTTGAGCTTGGCGATCGCCTGCTCGGCCTCGGTGCGGTGCTCGGCCTGGAAGGAATGCACCCGCTCGAGCTGGGACTTCTTCTCCGACTCGGTGGCGCGAGCCAGCTCGACGGTGTGCTCCTCCTCGCCCTCGGATGCCGGGCGACGGAAGGTGTTGACGCCGATGATCGGCAGCGACCCGTCGTGCTTGCGGTGCTCGTAGAGCATCGACTCGTCCTGGATCCGGCCGCGCTGGTAGCCGGTCTCCATCGCACCAAGCACTCCCCCGCGCTCGTTGATCCGGTCGAACTCGTCGAGGACTGCCTTCTCCACGAGGTCGGTCAGCTCGTCGATGATGAAGGAACCCTGGAGCGGGTTCTCGTTCATCGCCAGGCCCCACTCCCGGTTGATGATCAGCTGGATCGCGAGGGCACGGCGTACGGACTCCTCGGTCGGGGTGGTGACTGCCTCGTCGTAGGCGTTGGTGTGCAGGCTGTTGGCGTTGTCATAGATCGCGATCAGCGCCTGCAGGGTGGTGCGGATGTCGTTGAAGTCCATCTCCTGCGCGTGCAGGGAACGACCAGAGGTCTGGACGTGGTACTTCAGCTTCTGGGACCGCTCGTTCGCGCCGTACTTCTCCTTCATCGCGACCGCCCAGATTCGCCGGGCGACGCGACCGATGACGCTGTACTCAGGGTCCAGATCGG
>DATCYH010000494.1:0-2584 GCA_036570405.1 Nocardioides sp. | reverse complement strand
GCCCTCGACCAGGTGGAAGGAGATGACGCCGAAGGTCATCAGGCCCAGGGTCCCGAGCGCGCACGAGGTGGCGAAGGCGTGGAAGGCGCCGGGCAGCCGCGGGCGCGGCTCGCGCACGTCGGGCACTCCAGAGCCGGCGATTTCGGAACTGGCGACCTCCCGGACCACCTCGCCCAACGTCGTACGCCGCTTCAGCTGCCCCAGCAGGAGCAACGAGATGACCCCGGGGATCGCGAGCACCGCGAACGCCAGCCACAACCGGCCGGTGAGTGCCGCGACGCCGGCCACGAGCAGGGGCCCGGCGAAGGCGCCGATCTGGTCCATCGCCTTGTGCACGGCGAATCCGCGGCCTCGCCCGACCTCCTTCGCCACCCCCGCGAGCAGCGCCGACTTGGAGGGTGAGCGGACTGCCTTGCCGGTGCGCTCGAGCAGGATCAGCGTGCTCGCCGTGGCCAGGCCGGCAACGCCGAGGAAGGGCGTGATCGCCAACAGGGGCACGCAGATCGCGGTCAGCGCATAGCCCCAGAAGGTGAGGCTCCAATAGCGACCCGAGCGGTCGGCCACCGGGCCGGAGACCATTCGCAGGACCAACGCGATCGCCTCACCGGCGCCGGTGATGATGCCGACAGTGAGCGCGGAGGCACCAAGGGTGCCGAGAAACGGCCCGGCCATCGAGCGCATGCCCTCGTAGACCATGTCGGCGGCCAGGCTGACCACGCCGAACGCCATCACCGTGCGCCACGGTGTCCACGGCGCGCGGGTGGTGGTGGCGGAAGAGGTCGTCGGGGAGCTGAAGGAGGTGGGGGTCACGGGTAAGTCCTGCGGTTCGCGGTCAGGGCTTGTGCACGGCGTCATAGACCTCGCGCTTGGGCACGCCGGCCCGCTTGGCGATCTCGAGGATCGCGTCCTTGCGACTGGTGCCGCTCGCCTCGAGGTCGGCCACCAGCTCACGCCACGCGTCCGGGTCGTGGGGAATCGAGGGGCCGTCGTCGGCGCCCTGGACCACGATCGTCACCTCGCCGCGGACGCCCTCACCGGCCCAGGCCGCGAGCTCACGCAGGCCGCCGCGGCGTACTTCCTCATGGGTCTTGGTCAGCTCCCGGCACACTGCGCCGGGACGGTCGTCGCCGAAGGCGTCGGCCATCGCACCGAGCGCGACCGCGGTCCGGTGCGGGGCCTCGAAGAAGACCATCGTGCGCTGCTCGGCGGCCAGCGCCACGAGTCGGCGGGACCGCTCCCCCGCCTTGCGCGGCAGGAAGCCCTCGAAGCAGAACCGGTCCACGGGCAGGCCGGAGACGGCCAAGGCAGTGAGCACCGCGCTCGGGCCGGGCACCGCGGTGACTCGTACGTCGTGCTCCACCGCCGCAGCGACGAGGCGATAACCGGGGTCGGAGACCGACGGCATGCCGGCGTCGGTGACCAGCAGGACCCGTTCGCCGGCCAGCAGGGCCTCGAGCAGCACCGGCGTACGCGCGCCCTCGTTGCCCTCGAAGTAGGAGACCACCCGTCCGGACAGGGTCACGCCGAGGTCCGTGGTGAGTCGCTTGAGCCGGCGGGTGTCCTCGGCCGCGATCACGTCGGCGGTGGACAGCTCGGCCACCAGGCGCGGCGGCGCGTCATCGACCTGGCCGATCGGGGTGGCGGCGAGGACGAGCACGCCGGGGGCTGGAGAAGTCACCGGTCGATCATGTCAGTTGGCCTGATCCGGCCACGTAGCATGGCCGCTTGTGACCACCCGAGCCGCCGATCGCGACGACGACGAACGGTCGGTGACGCTCGGCAGCACGGTCGACCACCAACCACTCCCCCGGGTCCGGGAACGGATGACACCGCTGGGCCGGCTCGAGGACCCGGTTGTCGGTTGGATCGCGACCGTGATGGTCGGAGCTTTGGCACTCTTCCTGCGGCTGTGGCGCCTGGGCTCCCCCAAGGAGTTCGAGTTCGACGAGACCTACTACGCCAAGGACGCCTGGTCGATGCTGCAGCACGGCTATGTCCGTGACTATGTGGACAAGGCCGATGACGCGATCATCGCTGGCGACCTCGGCAGCCTGTGGGACAGCGACAAGCCCTCGATGGTCGTGCACCCCGAGGTCGGCAAGTGGATGATCGCGGCCGGCGAGCAGGTCTTGGGGATGGACCCGCTGGGCTGGCGGATCAGCGCGGCGATCGTCGGGACGCTGATGTGCGTGATGATGGTCCGCCTGGTCCGGCGGATCACCGGCTCGATGATGCTGGGCGTCATCGGCGGCCTGCTGCTCTGCCTGGACGGCATGCACCTGGTGCTCTCCCGGTTGGCACTGCTCGACATCTTCCTCGCCTTCTGGCTGCTCGCCGCGGTCAGCGCGCTGGTCATCGACCGGGACTGGACGCGCGAGCGGATGACCCGGTTGGCCACCGCGGAGAACATCGCGACGTGGGGTCCGCTGAAGGGGCTGTGGTTCCGGCCCTGGCGCCTGGTCGCCGGGATCTGCTTCGGCCTGGCGGCGGGCACCAAGTGGAGTGGCCTATACGCCCTCGCCGTGTTCGGCATCCTCGTCTGGCTCTGGGACTCCGGCGCGCGGCGAGCGATCGGCGTACGCCT
>DATCYH010000493.1:0-5375 GCA_036570405.1 Nocardioides sp. | reverse complement strand
GCCCGGGGTGACCCCGGCCGCGACGGCGGCGTGCCAGCCGGTGGGCATCACGTCGGAGAGGGCCAGCAGCGACGGGATCAACCCAGCATCGGGCGTGCCGTCGATCTTGACCAGCGATCCCTCTGCCTCGTGGACCACGGTGTACTCGCCCTGACCGCTCGTGGTGAAGCCCAGGTTCTCGCAGACCGAGGTGAACCCGTGCCGACAGTGCGCGCAGGTGTTGTCGCTGTGGCAGAACGGCACGATCACGAAGTCGCCGGGGCGGAACGAGCGCACTGCTCCCCCGACCTCCTCCACGATGCCGATGCACTCGTGGCCGATGGTGTCCCCCGCAGTGATCGGGTTCTCACCCCGGTAGGGCCACAGGTCGGAGCCGCAGATGCAGCCCGCCACCACCTTCACGATGGCCTCGGTGTCCTTGCTGATCTTCGGGTCGGGAACCTCTTGCCACCGGATGTCACCAGCGGCGTGGATCGTTGCTGCATGCATGGCTCGATCCTGCCAGATGCCCCGAGTCAGGGCTGTCGGGGAGGACACGCCTACAGGCTCTTGGGCCTATCTCATATCTGAGATACGGTGACCGGCATGACACAGGACTACCTCGGTCGCATTGGCAACCTGATCCGCGATGCTCGCAAGCACCGCGGGCTCACCCAGCAACAACTGGCCGATCTGCTCGGCACCAGTCAGTCCGCCGTCAACCGCATCGAGCGCGGCCACCAGAACCTCTCCCTCGAGATGCTGGCCCGGATCGGTTCGGCCCTCGACTCCGAGATCGTCGCCCTCGGTGCCGGTGGTCCCACGCACCTGCGCGTCACCGGACCGACCACGCTCTCGGGCACCATCGACGTGAAGTCGTCGAAGAACGCCGGGGTCGCCTTGCTCTGCGCCTCGCTGCTTAACAAGGGCCGTACGACGCTGCGCAAGGTCGCCCGCATCGAAGAGGTGAACCGTCTCCTCGAGGTGCTCGACAGCATCGGTGTCCAGACCCGTTGGCTCAACGAGAACAACGACCTCGAGATCGTTCCCCCGGCGCACCTCGACCTGGCCAACATCGACGAGGACGCGGCACGTCGTACCCGCTCGATCATCATGTTCCTGGGTCCCCTGCTCCACCGTGAGGACGTCTTCGACCTCCCCTACGCCGGGGGCTGCAACCTGGGTGACCGGACCGTCCAGCCGCACATGGCGGCGCTGCGCCCGTTCGGGCTCGACGTGAAGGCCACCGAGGGCAGCTACCACGCCCGCGTCAACCGGACCATCGAGCCGGGTCGCCCGATCGTGCTCACCGAACGTGGTGACACCGTCACCGAGAACGCGCTGATGGCCGCTGCCCTGCACCCGGGCACCACCGTGATCCGCAACGCCTCGTCCAACTACATGGTCCAGGACCTGTGCTTCTACCTGCAGCGCCTCGGGGTGCGGGTCGACGGGATCGGGTCCACCACCCTGACCGTCACCGGGTTGGAGACCATCGACGTCGACGTCGACTACGCGCCCAGCGAGGACCCGATCGAGGCCATGTCGCTGCTCGCCGCTGCGATCGTGACCAAGTCCGAGATCACCATCCGTCGGGTGCCCATCGAGTTCCTCGAGATCGAGCTGGCCACCTTGGAGGAGATGGGCTTCGACTACTCCCGCTCCGAGGAGTACGTCGCCGAGAACGGCGCCACCCGGCTGGTCGACCTGACCACCAAGAAGTCCGAGCTCAGGGCCCCGCTGGACAAGATCCACCCGATGCCGTTCCCGGGCCTGAACATCGACAACCTGCCCTTCTTCGCAGTGATCGCCGCGGTGGCCGACGGCCAGACCCTGCTCCACGACTGGGTCTATGAGAACCGGGCGATCTATCTCACCGAGCTGACCAAGCTCGGCGCGCAGGTGAAGCTCCTCGACCCGCACCGAGTCCTGGTGGAGGGTCCGACGCGCTGGTCCGGCACCGAGATCGTCTGCCCGCCCGCGCTGCGCCCTGCCGTGGTCATCCTGCTCGCCATGCTGGCCTCGAAGGGCACGTCGGTGCTGCGCTCGACCTACGTCATCCACCGCGGCTACGAGGACCTGGCCGAGCGGTTGAACACGCTGGGCGCGAACATCGTCACGTTCCGCGACATCTGAGACCTGGACGGGACCCGGGTGATGCCTGGGTCCCGTCACTCAGTGTTCCCTGTCTCAGTGGTCCCTGTCGTCAGTGGACCCCGTCGTCACCGAAACAGCGTGGCGATCCAGGCCGGGGCCTTCGCTGGAGCCGGCGGCGGGGCGTGCATGTCGGCGGTGATCCGCGGCAACGGCGCGGTGTGGAAACCGCCGCCGCTGTTGTGCCAGTCGTTCTCCGCGTCGATGAGGTCGCCCAGTTCGGCGCGGGCCAAGAACACACCGTGGCCCTCAGGGCACCGGCTCACGGTTGCCCGACCGATCGAACGAACCTGCATCTCATTGCCGCAACGGGGACAGTTCAGCGATTCCTCCATGGATCGAGGCTACTCCTCGATCCCGCCGGAGTCTGAGTATCCGGGCGGATGCCGCACGGCGGTTCGGCCATGAGGATCGTTCCATGGACGTGTTGAATGCAGGGGTGACCCGCCCACGCACTGGATTTCGCTACCTCGATGACCCCGAGGGGCTGATCGCCTTCGCCCATCGCGGGGGCGCCTTCCACCCGGAGATCGAGGGCCTGGAGAACACGATGGCGGCCTTCAGGCATGCCGTCGCACTGGGCTATGACTACCTCGAGACCGATGTGCACGCCACGCGAGACGGCAGGCTCCTCGCGTTCCACGACACCATGCTCGACCGGGTGACCGACCGCAAGGGCGAGATCGCGTCACTCACCTGCGCCGAGGTGCAGGAGGCCCTGATCGGTGAGCGGGAACGGGTGCCCACTCTTGAGCATCTCTTCGACGAGTTCCCCCATGCCCGGTTCAACATCGACATCAAGTCGGCCAACGCCGTGCATCTCCTCGCCGAGTTCATCACCGCGCGCGGGGTGCAGGACCGCGTGCTGGTCGGCTCCTTCTCGGCCAGCAACCTGAATCGGTTTCGCAAGATCACGGCCGGCACTGTGCCGACCTCGGCCCACCCACTCGAGGTCGTGATCTGGGTGCTCTCCCCCACTGGCCGGATCGCCAAGGCGCTGACGCGGGGCCGGGTGAGCGCGCTGCAGATCCCGCACCGTCGTCGCGGCATTCGCGTGGCCAGTCCGTGGCTGGTCCGCAAGGCTCACTCGGTCGGCGTACAGGTCCACGTGTGGACCGTCGACGACCGGATGGAGATGAACGACCTGATCGACACGGGCGTCGACGGCCTGATGACCGATCGCACCGACATACTCAAGGACGTGCTGACGGCACGCGGGCTCTGGGAGGGGACGACATGAGCGGGACAGACACCGTGGAGGGAACTGCGCCGAAGGCACGCTTCGGCTGGCCGGTCTATGCGTGGGGGCTGTGGGACTGGGGATCGGCCGCTTTCAACGCGGTGATCACCACGTTCGTCTTCAGCGTCTACATCACCTCGGACTCGTTCGGCCCGGGGGCCAGCTCCAAGCTCGGCTGGGCGCTGGCCACGGCGGGAGTCCTGGTGGCGGTCTTCGCCCCGATCACCGGCCAACGCGCCGACCGCTCCGGCCGGCGCTCGTTCTGGCTCGCGGTCAACACGATTCTGGTCGTCCTGGCCTCCGCCGGCCTGTTCTTCGTCAAGCCCGGCGAGGACTATCTCTGGCTGGGCCTGTTCCTGCTGGCGGCGGGCAACGTCTTCTTCGAGTTCGCGTCGGTCAACTACAACGCGATGCTCAACGAGATTTCCACGCCCAGGACCGTCGGCCGGGTCTCGGGCCTCGGCTGGGGCCTGGGCTACATCGGCGGCATCGTGCTGCTGCTGTTGGTCTACTTCGGCCTGATCAACCCCGAGGTCGGCATCTTCGGGATCACTGACGAGGAGTCACTCGACGTCCGGGTCACCATGCTCATCTGCGCCGCTTGGACACTGTTGTTCTCGCTGCCGGTGTTCATCACCCTGCGCGACGAGAAGGTCCAGCGTGAGGCGAAGGGCCCGAAGGTCGGCATCATCGCCTCCTACAAGCTGCTCTTCGCCACCGTGGCGGACCTGTGGCGCACCGACCGCAACACGGCCTACTTCCTGCTCGCCTCCGCGGTCTTCCGTGACGGGCTGGCCGGTGTCTTCACGTTCGGTGGCGTTCTCGCTGCCGGAACCTTCGGGTTCTCCGACGGTGGCGTGATCATCTTCGGTGTCGCGGCCAACCTCGTGGCCGGCGTCGCCACCATTGCGTTCGGAGCCCTCGACGACTTCCTGGGCCCGAAGCGGGTGATCATTCTGTCCCTGGTCTCGATGATGATCGCCGGCAGTTGCGTGTTCATCTTCCACGACGGCGGAAAGACAATCTTCTGGATCTTCGGCCTGATCCTGTGCATCTTCGTGGGTCCCGCGCAGTCCGCGTCCCGTACCTTCCTGGCCAGGCTGATCCCCGAGGGCCAGGAGGGTCAGGTCTTCGGTCTCTATGCCACGACCGGGCGCGCGGTCAGCTTCATGGCGCCGGCGGCCTGGTCGCTGGCGATCATCATCGGTGCCGCAGTCAGTGGGGTGAGCGACAACGACGACGCCGAGCACTGGGGCATCCTGGGCATCCTGGTCGTCATCGCCACCGGCCTGCTGCTCCTGATCCCGGTGCGGAGCAAGGTCAGCCACGACTCGGCCCTGGTCACCCAGGCTCCACCTCAATGACAGGCTGAATGATGGGCGCAATGATGGGCGACCTGTGACCTGAGCGCGCCTTGAGTGTGCTCGGACACATTCGTTTCGGTTACGGAATCTTGCGTGGCCCACTAACGTTGAAAGTCATGACAGCTGACAAGAGCCGTCGATTTCGGCGTCACAGGGAGACGGCCAACCCGTCTCAACAGTGAGAAGTGGCCGAGAACTAGCAATGGAGGTGGCTGATGGCAGAGCGCACACTGCGTGGAGCACGGCTGGGAGGCCAAAGTTTCGAGGACGAGCGGGGCATCGAGTTCGCCGCCCGGCAGCAGGTGGGTTATGCCTGCCCTCAGGGACACTCCTTCGAGATCCCGATGTCGGTCGAGGCGGACATCACGGCGAACTGGGAGTGCCCGCGCTGCGGCGCCGTCGCCCTGAGCGTCGACGGGATCCTGCCCGAGGAGAAGGTCGAGAAGCCGGCCCGAACCCACTGGGACATGCTGCTCGAGCGTCGCTCCATCAAGGAGCTCGAGGACATTCTCACCGAGCGGCTCGAGCTGCTGCGTGGCGGAGAGATCGGTCCCGCTCACCTGCACCGCGCCAAGGGCAAGAAGAAGAAGACTTCAGCCTGAGCACGGAGGACTAGTCGTCCTCCACGACCTCGCCCT
>DATCYH010000492.1:0-3475 GCA_036570405.1 Nocardioides sp. | reverse complement strand
CTGGACGAACCCGGCGGCACGTGGGCAGACGACCGGTCCGTTCATGACCGGACGGGTCGCTACTACGATCCCGCGTCCTACCAGCGTCCTGGAGGGCTGCCGAACAATCCCGGGAGTGCGATCGCGACCGATGGTGGCCGGGTGATCCTGGGGCCGGACCAGGTGACCTCTCCGTCGTCGTACTCGATAGAACTCTGGTTCCGGACCACCTCCCGCTCGATGGGCTACCTTGCCGGCTTCGAGTCCAGCACCTTCTCGTTCTCCGGACGTGCGGACCGGACACTGCTCATGGAGGACGGCCGGCTGGTCTTCGGGAGCTGGCCCTCGTGGATCACGCGTTCGATCACCTCTCCGAAGGCCTACAACGACGGGCGGTGGCACCATGTCGTCCTCACCAGCACCAATCAGCAGAGCACTATGTATGTCGACGGGGCCCAGGTCACGGCCGGTTCCACCACGGCTGTCGACTCCTACTTCGGCTACTGGCGCATCGGGTCCGGCAGCATCGGATTCTTCTCCGGGCTGATCGGCTCCTTCAACGGCGAGCTGGACAATGTCGCCATCTACACCACAGCCCTCAGCGCACAGCGGGTAGCTGCCCACTGGGCCGCACGCTGAGCCGGGCGCTGCCGACCCCGCTGGACTGATGTCAGATCCTTCGGCCCCCGACCCAGGTCTCGCTCACCAGCGGCACGCCCGGCCGATAGGCCAGGTGCAGGTGACTAGGGGCGTCGAGCACCGCGAAGTCCGCACGGGAACCGACGGTGAGTCGCCCGATGTCGTCGCGCCGCAGCGCCGCCGCACCGGTCTCGGTCACGGCTCGCAGCGCCTCGGTGGGGGTCATCCCCATCTCGCGCACCGCCAGCGCGATGCAGAACGGGATGGATGAGGTGTAGCAGGAGCCGGGATTGCAGTCCGAGGCCAACGCCACCTGCACTCCGGCGTCCAACAGCCTTCGCGCGTCCGGATAGGGCTGCTTGGTGGAGAACTCCACCCCGGGCAGGAGGGTGGCGATGGTGCCGGCGTCCCGGAGGGCATCGACGTCGGCATCGCTCAGATAGGTGCAGTGGTCGACCGCGACCAGGCGGAGCTCGGCCGCCAGCTGCACTCCCGGGCTGTGACCGAGCTGGTTGGCGTGCATCCGCGGC
This sequence comes from Nocardioides sp., assembly GCA_036570405.1. Classification (GTDB taxonomy): domain Bacteria; phylum Actinomycetota; class Actinomycetes; order Propionibacteriales; family Nocardioidaceae; genus Nocardioides. The sequence goes on along the minus strand of DATCYH010000492.1, from coordinate 2,327 downwards.
TCGAGGCCGTGGGCCCTGCCTGCATTGAGGATCGTCCGTGCCTGGTCGACGTCGAAGGCGCCGGTCTCGCAGAAGACGTCGATCCAACGGGCGTGCTCGGCGGCCCGCACGAGCATGGGGCCTGTGACCAGGTCGACGTACTCCTCGGGCGTGCTGGACCCGGGGACGACGTGGGCGCCGAGGAACGTGGTCTCCTCGGTGAACTGGCGCGCGACGGCCAGGGAGCGGACCTCGTCGAGCGTGGTCAAGCCATAGCCGCTCTTGATCTCGACTGTCGTCGTTCCCTGGCGCTGCATCTCACGGACCAGGTGCCCCACGTGCGCGGTGAGCTGCTCATCCGTGGCGGCCCGGGTGGCGCGCACCGTGGTCCGGATCCCGCCCGCGGCATACGGCTCGCCCGCCATCCGCGCCGTGAACTCCTCGGCGCGGTCGCCGGCGAAGACGAGGTGTGAGTGGCTGTCGACGAAGCCGGGGATGACGGCGCGGCCGCCGACGTCGTACGCCGTGTCCGCGGCAGGCGCCTCTGTTGCGGGCCCGACCCACGCGACGCGGCCACGGTCGAGCACCATCGCGGCTGCCTCCAGGATCGGCGTCTCGTCAGCCCAGGTGACGAGCTCCTTGATGTTCGTGATCAGCGTGCTCACAGTTGCTCGATCGCCTTCCGGAGTTGGTGACCGAGGCCGTCGCGGCGCTCGGTGATGTCGTGCAGGGTGCCGTCCACCATCACCTGCGTGACGTCGGCGCTCGAGGCTGCAAAGACAACTGTCTCGAGGCTGTCGCCGGTGCCAGCCGTTCGCGGGGAGTCCAGGTCGATCACGACCAGGTCGGCCCGCTGGCCGGGCGCGATCCGGCCGGCGTCGGGGAATCCGATGCTGGCCTGGCCCTGTGCGGTGGCGGCAGTGATCAGCTCGGCCGCCGTCCAGTGCCCGCGGGTCCGACTCGCCAGCCGCTCGTCCATCTCGACGGCGCGCATCTCCTCGAACGGGTCGATGATCGCGTGGCTGTCGCTGCCGAGGGTGAGCCGGGCGCCGCTGTCATGGAGGGCCCGTGAGGGTCCGATGCCGTCGGCCAGGTCGCGCTCGGTGGTCGGGCAGAAGCAGGAGTGGGTGCGGCTGACACCGAGCAGCGCGATGTCGGTCTCGCTCAGATGAGTCGCATGGACGGCGCTGGTGTCCGGGCCAAGTGCGCCGAGTTCGTCGAGGAGTTCGGTGGGGGTGCGCCCGTGGGCAGCGAGGCACTGCTCGTTCTCGGCGACCTGCTCGGAGACATGGACATGGAGCGGCTTGCCCTTGCTGGCCTGGACGATCGTGGCGATCTGGTTGCGTGGGACGGCCCTGACCGAATGGATCGCGGCACCCACCACCACCGACCCGTCGCGTGCACCGCGACCCGGCAGTTGTTGACCGAGCGCCGCGACCCGCTCCTCCCAGGCGTCGGCCGTGCCGTCGGAGAACCTGGCCTGGACACCTTCGGGGGGCCGGTGGGTGCCGTCTGGGTTGATCCCGGCGCTGAGGTAGCAGGTGTCCAGCAGCGCGATCCGGATCCCGGCGTCGTGTGCCGCGCGGATCAGCGCCTCACCCATCTCGTTCGGGTTCGCATAGGGGGTGCCGTCGGCCTGGTGGTGCAGATAGTGGAACTCCCCCACGCTGGTGATCCCGACACAGAGCATCTCGGTGTACGTCGCCAGCGCCAGGTCGTAGTACGTCTCCGGAGTGAGCCGCTGCGCCACGGCGTACATCCGCTCCCGCCAGGTCCAGAAGCTGCCCCGCTCGGCCTGGGTGTGTCCGCGCAGGGCACGGTGAAAGGCGTGCGAGTGGCAGTTGGCGATGCCGGGGATCGCCAGCCCGCGAATCCGGGTCGGCGCCTCGACGGAGTCACCGGGTACCGGGTGACTCTGGTGCTTCCCGGGCAAGATCTTGCCCGGGAAGCGCCAGTCTTGCCGGGTACCCGGTGACTTTGCCCGGGCGAAACGGCCGTTCGCGACGGAAATCAGCACGTCGCGCTCGACCCGACCACCGATCAGGGCATGTTCGAGTAGGTACGTCGTCATCGCGACGTGTCCGGGCCCGCGAGGCGTTCCAGCGAGTCGGCCAACGCATCCACGCCGACCAGGCAGTCGGCGGTCTCGGCGAACTCTGCCGGGGAGTGCGAGACGCCGGTCGGGTTGCGCACGAAGAGCATCGCGGTGGGGATGCCAGCGGCAGAGAGGATGCCTGCGTCGTGGCCGGCCTGGGTGGCCAGGACAGGCCAGTCGGCACCAGCATGGTCGGCGGCTAGTCGCTGTGCCAGCGCGGGGTCGAAGGCGACCGAGCCGGAAACCGACTCGG
>DATCYH010000491.1:0-9442 GCA_036570405.1 Nocardioides sp. | reverse complement strand
CGCCCGGCACGGGGACGCGCTCGCACCCGCCGTCCTCGGCCCGACCCTCGCGGTCGGCGGACTTGCGCTGCTCTCGGGCCGTCGCTGGTCGCTGCCCGTCGCCGCGGGAGCACTGGCCTGGAGCACGGCATCCGTCCGACGCGTCCTCCCCGAAGCTCCTGGCCGCACCGGACTCGCACTGCACCTGGCCGCCCGGGGGCTCAGCTGGTCCGTTCGCCAGGAGGCTGCCCTCGCCACCCGTCACTGGTGGCCAGCCGCCCTCCTTGGCGCCCTGTCCTCGCGCAGGATCCGACGTGTGGTGACCGCCTCGCTCCTGGTCGACTCGGCAATCGCACTCGCCAATCGGAAATCAGACGGGTTAGACGTGCCCACTGCCATCGCAGGGCGCCGTCTCGACGACCTCGCCTATGGCACCGGGCTCTGGTGGGGCGCCTGGCGCGCCCGGTCGGTCAGGGTGCTGCTGCCCCGAAAGTCCAACTCTCCGTCCGGTCGAATGCAACCGGGTCAACCGAACTGACTCGCAACCAGGGTTACCCAACTCGCCGGTCCCTCCGCGAGCGTGCCGGACGCACGTCGAGCGTCTCAACCGACTGGGAAGCGTTCACGCGAGCGTGATTGCGCGCATGGGGTCCACGGTGCGCATCCGTAGACGCGCGTGGTCACCGACGGCTGCTGCTCAGGCTTGGTCGCCCACGGTCTTCCGGTCGAGGACCAACCGCAGCGCGAACTCCACATAGCGGTCAGCGATCTTCTCCGGGGTCGCGACGCCCTCGATGCGGAACCAGTCGGCCACCCCGTTGCACAACGAGAGAACCGCCCTGGTGATCTCGTGGGGATCACCGGGGCCGAAGTCACCGAGGGTCTGTCCCGCGATCACCTCGGTGAGCACGAGCCGCTGGAAGCGGTCCCGCAGCTCCACGTGCTTGGGCCGGTGCTTCTCGTCCAGCGCGTCGATCTCGCGCACCAGGTGCGCGAACTTCTGCATGTGGGTCAGATGCAGGACCACGCACCGGATCAGTGCCGCGAATCGTGTGCGGGGATCCCGCCCGGCCGCCGCGAGCGCCGCCTCGGAACGGCGGGTGAGCTCCTGGTTCGAGAGGGTGAGCAACTCGGTCAGGATGTCCTGCTTGGACGCGAAGTTGTAGTAGAGACCCGGCACCGTCATTCGTGCCTCCGCCGCGATGGCCCGGACGCTGGTCCCGTGATAGCCGAGCCGGACGAAGAGGTCCAGCGCAGCGCTGAGCAGCGGGTGCAACTGGAGCGGCGGGTTCGCGTAGTGCTGCCACTCAGCTGCGTCGACCTCGGTCGGCTCCGTCGATGGCGTCGTCGCTGCTTCCCTGCTCATGTATCCGATCGATTCCCCGGGACCGCCGGTTGTGGTGCCACCACTGCTGTGCAGTGCACTCCGCGTGCATGTGCTGCCTGCACGCGGACGGTCTCGGGAACGATAGCGCCTGCAAGCGGTTCACCGGAGAACCCCAGCACGTCGCCGGGGAACGTCGGGGCAGCGAGACGCAGCTGGAGGTGCGCGGGATCCTCGATGCCCCACCGGCGGTGCCCATAGGCGCAGACCAGCCCGGCCGTCGTCACGATGCTCACGATGATGTCGCGAAGCCCCTGCGCTGTGGCGATGGCGTGGTCGTGGTGGACGGGCTCGTGGTCGTTCGACGCCAGGGCTCCGGCGATCACCAGGCTCCGGGAGGCCACCACGGACTCGGCCTTGTCGAACACGTCGACTGCGACACCGGGTTCCGGCGTGCCGTGATCGGCCCGGGGGGCGTAGTAGAAGGTCCGGGCCCGGACCGACCCGACCTCCTGCCCGTCCTGGTTGACCATGCTGAACGCGATGGTCACGAACTGTCCGTCCCCGAGACGGGTCGACTTGGGCTCGCTGACTTCATCGACCCAGCAGCGCTCACTGACCAGGTCGCCCACCCGCAGGTCCGCATGCCTGTTCAACTCATAGTTGGTGGCCACCACGCTGTCATAGCCGTGCTCACGCGCCAGACCCCGGACGCGCGCATGCACCGTGGGATGGCGTCGTCTGCCCTCGACCGTCCGGGGAGCCGCCCAGGTCTGCAGCATGGACATCGGCGCGACCTGCCCCACACCCCGGTCGGGCAGATAGCGCGGATTCTCCTCGCCGATCGCTGCACACCATGTGGTGATGGCATGCGCAGAGACCGGGAACTCCGCCGTGCGGACCGAGGGCTCGCTCGCGGTCGCCACCCCGGTCACCGCCTGCGTGAAGTCACTCATCCGGGCTGCCCTCCCAGCGTGCATCGTGGATCGAGCCGGCCGAGGCAGCGGGCCGTGGCGCAGGAAGGTCGGCCATCCTGACCGGAGTCGCCGCACCCTTGACCCCTGCGGAGTCCACCAGGATGCCGGTCTCTGCGGTCAGCGCGCTGGCCACGACTCCGGCATGGTCCTGGACCGGTGCGGCGAGGATGCCCCGCGCGGTGAGCTCGGCCAGCCACGCGGCTGCTGGCCGGGTGGAGAAGACGGCGGCCAGCACGGCGTACAGCTCGGCACGGTTGCGGGCACGCGCGGGTCCGGTGGCGAACCGCTCGTCCTCACCGAGCTCCACGAGTCCGAGACACTCCAGCAACGCGCGCCAGTGATGGGGCAGATAGGCGGAGATGACGATGTCGGAGTCGGAACACGTGAACAGGTCCGCCGGAGCAGACAGCGGGGCGGTGTTGCCCATGCGCTCACCCTGGACCCCGCTGTGCAGGAACTCCGCGAGCGGACCGGTCTGGAGATGCACGGCCGCGTCATAGAGGCTGATCTCGATGAGCTCACCCACATTGGTGCGCGCCCGTCGCAGGAGGGCGGCGAGGATGCCGTGGGTGAGTGCGTGGGCGGCTGCCGCGTCGACGACGGTGAACCCGACCTTCAGCGGGTGGCCACCCACCTCGCCGGTGGTCGACATGAGGCCGCTCTCGGCCTGGACCAGGAGGTCCACGCCACCTCGCCCCTGGCCCAGGGGTCCCCGCCCGAAGCCGGTGACGGCTGCATAGACCACCGCGGGGTTGATGGCGTGGATGTCGTCATGGCCGAGCCCGAGGCGCTCCATGACCCCGGGCCGGGACGAGGTGAGAACGACGTCCGCCTCGTGGCAGAGCCGCAGCACGGCGGCCTTGTCGTGCTCGTCGCGCAGGTCTGCGGTGACCAGGGTCTTGTTGCGGTTGTAGGCCGCGAACACGGGCGACGGGTCGACGTCCAGCACCGTGGACGACCGCAGTTGCCGGGCGCCGTCGCCTGCAGGCGGCTCCACCTTGATCACGGTGGCTCCATAGTCGGCCAGGAGCAGGCCCGCGCCGGGACCTGCGACCATCTGGGCGAGCTCGAGGACCTTGATCCCCTCCAACGGTGGTGTCGTCACAGGCCATACCTCGGCAGGTTCCCGCTCAGGATCAGGGTCATGCTGCCCGTGCCGGTGGCCTGACCCTGAGCGGTGGTGAGGGTCAGTGAGACGGGCTGGATCCGGTGCCAGTGCTGGTCGCTGGAGCCGTCGGGATAGACGATCGTGGCGGGGTCGCTGACGTCCCACTCGTCATATTCCACGAGGTCGTCGCCTCGCCAGGCGCCGAGGCCGCGGCGGTCGTCGTACCCCCCGTAGTAGCCGAGGCCTTGCATCGCGACCGCCGACCCCAGCGGGGTGCACGCCCAGGTCAGCTCCTCGCCCGTGGCGGTGGCCGCACGGAAGGTGGCCTTCGCGAAGCGGCGGGTCCCGGGATGGAGCTCCACCTCCATGCCGGCGCCCTCGATCTCGGCGATGGGCCCGGTCGGCAGCGCCCGCAGGTCACCGGACAGGTAGCCCTCGTCGCTGGCCCGCCCGCTGAACAGCAGGTGCCCGGCGTGTTCGTCGGTGGAATAGAACAGGAACGCCATCGCGAACCCGTCCTCGTCGAGCGTACGACGCGGGCCGGTCACCGGCTCCTTGATGCCGATTCGCGCCCGCACGCCCCACGAGTGGTCACGGCAGGACCACCAGTCGTCGACGGCCACGTCGTCCTGGCCGACACGCAGCTGGCCCTGGACGCGGCCGATCTGGTCGAAGCGTTGGTAGTCCTCCTTGATCCGACTGACGTCGCGCTCGAAGTGGGGCTTCTCCAGGGTCGGTGGGGCGATGCCGGTCCAGGTCAGGTCGGCGGACAACCTGCCCTCCGGGTCCTCGAACCGCAGCCGCAACTGCTGGAGCGGCTCGATGACCTCCACCGAGATCGGGCCACAGGTGCTCTCGAAGTCCGTGCCCAGCGAGGTCGAGGCACGCAGGTTGAATTGCCTGCCGTCACGCACGACGACCACCCCGGCGTCGAGGACGTTCATGTTGCGATAGGCGCCCATGGTGACCTGAATGCTGGTCCGGCCGTCGGGGGCCACGACATTGAACCAATAGCGATCGAAGAACCGTGGGTCGGAATTGTCCACGTGGGCGAACGGTTCCGACGTCTGGTGCCACAGGGTGTCGTCCATGCGGGTGAGCACACTCATGGCTCATTGCTCCTCTGGGTCGGTGCCGGTGTTGAGGGTCGGCACATAGCGCCAGGGATAACGACGCGCGCGTGCGTCGAGATGCTGCAGGATCTCGGGGTCCGGCTGGCCGGCCTCCGCCGCGACGAGTGCTTCGAGCCGTCGACGCAGCTCCTCGTTGAGCCGGTCATTGGACTCGACGTCGAGGGGATCGACCTCCGTGTCCGGGGTGGCCACGTCACGGTCGCGGAGCAGCCGGACCATCTCGGCGTTGTCCCAGGCCAGGAACGGCAGGATCCAGGGCCAGGCTTCGGCGACCAGGGCCAGACCGGCGATCGCGGACTCCGTCGTACGCCGTGACGCGTGGTCGGTGACGTGCGGCAGGGCCACCTCGCGCAGCGTCTCGACGGTCCGGGTGAGCTGCTCGGTGATGCTGGGCTTCATGCGGACTCCCTGATCATCGTGAACATCGTGCGATAGAGCCAGGTGGGCGCGTGGTGCAGGTGCGGCAGGCCCCCGGTCAGATATCCATGGATGCCGGCGTGCACGATCACGGCCAGCTTGTAGCAGGAGAAGACATTCCACCAGCGCAACTCGTCGGGATCGACCACGATCCCGGACTCGCGCTCGAAGGCCTTGACCATCTGCGCCACCTCCCACTGCCCAGCGATCTGGTGCTCACGGCGCCGGACCGGGTTGGTGACCCAGCCCAGATCCTCCAGCGGCGACCCCAGGTGGGCCGTCTCCCAGTCCAGCAGCGCGGCGACCTCGTGGTCGCGCACCAGGACGTTGCCCGGCTCGAAGTCACCGTGGACCAGCACCCGTCGCGGTGTCTCCGGCGCGTTGTGCAGCAACCAGCTCCGGACGAGAGCGAGCTCCGGGCCGGCCTCGAGGCGCATCGCCTCGTGCCGCTGGGTCCAGTCGTCGACCGCGAGCCGGGCCGCATCGACCCCCGGATCGTCCAGTGCTCCGACGGCAGCGAGGGCGGTGGCATCGACGCTGACGAGTGAGGCGAGCAGCGTCATCAGCTGCTCGGCATGGCCCTCGGCTCGTTCGGCGCGGTCCTGGCCGCCGTCATCATCCATTCGCTGTGGCAGTCCGGCCGATTGCAGAACACTGCCCCGCAGCTGGACAGCCTGCTTCGCTGAGCCAGTTCTTCACTGACCCATCGCTGCCCCACCTCAGCGCTTGGCTGAGCTGAAACTGCGCAGCCGAAGGCTGTTGGTCACCACGAAGACCGAGGAGAAGGCCATCGCTGCGCCAGCGAGCATGGGATTGAGCAAGCCTGTTGCAGCAACCGGGATCAGCGCCACGTTGTAGGCGAACGCCCAGAACAGGTTGCCCTTGATCGTGCTCAGGGTGCGGCGGGAGAGCCGGATCGCGTCGACGGCAGCCCGCAGGTCACCGCGGACCAGGGTGAGGTCGGAGGCCTCGATGGCGACGTCCGTTCCGGTCCCCATGGACAGGCCCAGGTCGGCCTGGGCCAGGGCGGCCGCGTCATTCACACCGTCACCGACCATGGCCACCCGCCTGCCCTGCTCCTGCAGGCGCTTGATCTCGTCGACCTTGTCGGAGGGCATCACCTCGGCGATCACGTCGGTGGGCGCGATGCCCACCTCGGCGGCCACCGTCGCCGCAACGGTCCGGTTGTCGCCGGTGAGCAGGATCGGGGTCAAGCCCAGACCCTTCAGCTGCGCGATGGCTTCTGCCGAGGTCGGCTTGATCGCGTCGGCAACCACCAGCACGCCGCGAGCCCGGCCGTCCCAGCCGACGGCCACCGCGGTGCGACCCTTCCGGGCGGCGTCGGCCATCGCGGTCTCGAGCTCGACCGGAAGGTGTTGGGACCACTGCGCCAGCAGTCGTGGCCGGCCGACGAGGACGGCGTGACTGGTCTCGCCCACGTTGACGACGCCTTGGACGCCGAGGCCCTCGACGTTCGCGAAGTCCGCCACGTCGGGCAGGTCGCCGATCCGGTCGGTGGCTCCCTTGGCGATGGCCTGGGCGATCGGGTGCTCCGAGGCGTCCTCCAGGGCGCCAGCGAGCCGCAGGACCTGGTCGGGGTCCTCGCCGTCGGCAGCGATGACGTCGAGCAGTGTCATCTGGCCGGTGGTGACGGTGCCGGTCTTGTCCAGCACGATCGTGTCGATCCGGCGGGTCGTCTCGAGGACCTCGGGGCCCTTGATCAGGATGCCCATCTGTGCGCCGCGGCCGGTGCCGACCATCAGCGCCGTCGGCGTGGCCAGGCCCAGGGCGCACGGGCAGGCGACGATCAGCACTGCGACCGCGGCAGTGAACGCGGCTGCCACCGAGTCCCCGGCTCCGGCCCAGAAGCCGAAGGTCGCGAACGCCAGCACGATGACGATCGGCACGAAGATGCCGGAGATCCTGTCGGCCAGGCGTTGTGCCTGTGCCTTTCCGGTCTGGGCATCCTCGACCAGCTTGGCCATCTGTGCCAGCTGGGTGTCCGCCCCGACGCGGGTCGCCTCAACCACCAGACGTCCGCCGGCGTTGAGGGTTGCCCCGACCAGGTCGTCGCCGGGCGCGACCTCCACCGGCACCGATTCGCCGGTCACCATCGAGGCGTCGATGGCTGAGGTGCCCTCGACGACCCTGCCGTCGGTGGCCACCTTCTCGCCGGGACGCACCACGAAGTGGTCGCCCACCGCGAGCTCGTCCACGCTGATCCGCACCTCGCGGCCCTCGCGCAGGACCGAGACCTCCTTGGCGCCGAGCTCCAGCAGCGCCCGCAGGGCTGCGCCCGACGTGCGCTTGGCCTTCGCCTCGAAGTAGCGGCCGAGCAGGATGAAGGTGATCACCCCGGCGGCGACCTCGAGGTAGATGTTTCCGGTCCCGTCGGTGCGGGAGATGGTGAGCTCGAAGGGGTGCTTCATCCCGGGTTCGCCCGCGGTGCCGAGGAAGAGGGCATAGAGCGACCACAGGAACGCGGCAACGGTGCCCATCGACACCAACGTGTCCATGGTGGCGGTGCCCTGCTTGAGGTTCTTCCAGGTGGCCTGGTGGAACCCGAAGCCGGCCCACACGATCACGGGCGAGGCCAGGGTCAGCGAGAGCCACTGCCAATTGGTGAACTGCAACGCCGGCACCATCGCCATCGCGATCACCGGGATGGACAGCACCGCCGAGATGATCACCCGGTTGCGCAGGGCGCGGACCGGGGCCTCCTCGTCAGCGGTCGCGCCCGGGTCACCGGCGCCGGGCGAGCCCTTCGGGGTGGGCAGCGCCGCTGTGTAGCCCGCCTTCTCGACGGCGTCGACCAGGGCCGTGGTCTCGATGCCGGGCTCGAAGGTGACCTTCGCCTTCTCGGTCGCATAGTTGACGGTGGCGACGACACCGTCGATCTTGTTCAGCTTGCGCTCGATCCGGTTCGCGCAGGACGCGCACGTCATACCGCCGATGGCCAGCTCGACCTCACCGCCGGTGGCGGCGGCAGTCACGTCGTGTGTCGCGCTCATTGCGTGTCCTTCCTCGGGGTGAGCTCCGCAGTGTGCGATCTGCGGGCCGGGGCCGTGCGGTTCAGTGCTCGTGGTCCGCGCCGTCGTCGTGGGCGGTGGTGTCGGATTCCGCGTGGACGGTGAACGCGGCGGTGCGTACGACGCCGTCGTGCTTGAAGTCCAGGAACAGTCGGTAGGCGCCGGCCGAGGGTGCACTCGTCCCGAAGGCGATCCTCGGGCCGGGCTCGGTGGCGTCGTCCTCGGGCGCGCCCCGGGGGTGCACGTGGAGGTAGGCCAGGTCGCCCTCACGCAGCGCCACCAGGTGCCCGTAGGCGCCGAGGTAGGGCTCGAGGTCGATGACCGGCCGGCCGGCGTTCGAGATGCTCATCGAGAGCTCACTGCTCCCACCGACGCGCAGGTCGCCGGAGAGGGTTACGGCATAGCCGTCGACCTCGACGGTCTGCTCGGCTGCGGGCAGCGGGCGTGGCTCGAAGTCACCGGCGACGAACCCGTCGTGGCCCAGGGTCAGCGATCCCGTAGCTCCCGTGGGCCGGAAGTCGGCCAGGAACCGCCAGGTGCCGGGGGTGAGGTCGACCTCGACCTGCCAGGTGCCGGAGTCGTCCATGGTGGGGTGCAGGTGGGCGAAGCCGGACAAGTCGCGGCGTACGGCGAAGAAGTGCAGCGCGGCCTCGTGGGTCACGTCGTACGCCGTAACTGGTTCGCCGGCGGCGTCGAGGATGTGGAAGCGCAGCGTCTGGGTGCCGGGCTCCAGGATCGGGGTGAGCAGGTGCAGGGTGTAGCCCTGCGCCGAAGACTGCAGTCCGCCGGGGAGCGTGGCGCCGACGGCCTGCTGGCTCGCGGCCACGTCCCCAGCAGTCTCGTGGTGGGTGTCCTGAGCGACACCGCCGATCGGGCCGACGGCGTTCCCGATGCCATAGGCGCCGAGCAGCGCGACCACAAGGATCGCGACGTATCCGGCGAGTCGAATTGGCGTGCTCATCTGGACACCGTCTCCGCTCAGCCGGCGTCGGCCACGTGGTAGCCGGCCTCTTCGACGGCTGCCCGGATGCTGTCTGCGTCGACCGGCGACTCGCTGGTGACCCGCAGCTCGCCGGAGGCGAGGTCGACCGCGACGTCGTTCACGCCGGGAACCTCGCTGACCTCCTCGGTCACTGACATCACGCAGTGGTTGCAGGTCATTCCGGTGACGGTGTAGGTGCTGGTGTTCATGGCGTGCTCCTGATCAGTGTGGGTGGAACGGGGTTCAGGACCGGACGAGCCGGGCGATGGCTTCAGAGGCTTCCTTGATCTTGGCCTCCGCCTCGGCGCCGCCCACAGCGGCAGCCCCGACGACGCAGTGGCCCAGGTGCTCCTCGAGCAGACCGAGGGAGACCGCGCGCAGCGCCTTGGTCATCGCGGAGACCTGGGTGAGGATGTCGATGCAATATTGCTCCTCCTCGACCATCCGCTGAAGGCCTCGTGCCTGCCCCTCGATCCGGCGCAGTCGCTTGAGG
>DATCYH010000490.1:0-6240 GCA_036570405.1 Nocardioides sp. | reverse complement strand
CCGTGCTCGATGAACTCACCGATTTCCCTTCACTCGCGACCCGATCGACCAGCATGCCAACGCTGCGGGTGACTGAACAATTCCTGTGGCACTTCGTCGATGTGGATCTCCTCAGGCCGCGACCCGGTGGTCGAACAGCACGAGGGCAAGACGCTGCTCCAGCAACGATGGACGGCTGAGGTCGCGCGCGCACTGCTCGTCGATGGCGTGAGTGCCGTTGTGGTCGACGAGGAAGTGTTTGCCGTTCGGGGTACGCCAGAGATAGGTCCCTGGCCTGGGCTGTCGCACGGTGTATTGGGCGTGCGTCTTCACCCGGTGCGCATAGCGCCCCAGCGGGCCCGCGTTGTGCTCCCCCGTCTGCCCAGACGGAGGGGGCTGTCCGTCACGTCCGAATGTGTAGGGCGTGCAATGGTCGATGTCGCCCATGCGGCTGACGCGAGTCGAGAACGGGAACGGCTCTGCCGGCGCGATCAGGTGGATGCGTTCACGAAGCCACTCTGGATGCTCGTAGGCGTTGATGCTGACCCGGTCGTTGAGGTCGATGACCGGCTTGAGGGTGATGTCGGCGGTGCCCAGGAGTCCGGCGAGTTGCTGGACGAGCCGCGGGCCGCCACCGTCCTCGACGCGAGCGACACCGGTGCCCGTGTCGAGCGCCGCTTGGTGCAGGTGGACGTAGACCACCGCGCGCGGGCGGAGCTTGGTGGGATTGATCTGCTTCAAGGTGTCCAAGAGTCGTTGTGGGAACCCGCGGACCCATTCGGAGCCCGGCTCGGCATCTGTTTGATCCGGCTCAGCGTCATCCACCGTTGGGACGGCTTGGTGCCCGGCCCACTTATCGTCCGCGGTGCTCGTGCTCGTGTCGCCCGTGTCGTCAGGACCCTCGGGGGCGCAGTTCTCATGCTCGGGATCAGCGTGGAGGTCGTCGGGGTGAGGCGCGGGCGGGGTGTCGTCCTGCTCCGCGTGCTCAAGGAGGAGCGCGAGGAGCTCAGCTGGGCGGGCGAGCCAGCCGAAGGCCAGCGAGCGCAGCATGTCGCGACCCCTGGCTTCGACACCAGCGTCGATGTCGCGGGCCGCCAGAATGTCGGCGATGCGGTTGATCAGCGCGTCCACCCAGACGGCATCGCCGTGTTCGACGCGGGCGATGACATGACGCAGGCCGGTCTCGTCGACCCGACCCAGTGACACGTAGCGGCGGGCCTGCTCGGCCTCGATCCGCGCGGCCCAGGCTTCCGGATTGGCCTCGATGATCTTCGCTTCGAGGATTGTGAAGAACCGGCCGGGCTGTTCACCGGCCAAGGCAGGGGCCACCGCGACGTCAACCTTGGCGGCCTCCGTCACGCTCAGGTGGCGGGTGGTCCTGGCGAGCTTGCGAGCAACCCAGACTTCACACTGCCACGCCGTGACCACGGCCCAGCACCGTGGCAGTCGGTGGATCAGGTCAAGCGCATCGGCCACCAGCCACCTGGTGGCAAGTGCGTGGGTCTGACGGGAGATGGCGAGCTCGGCCAGGCACAGGTCCTGGACCCTCGGGGTGCCTTCGCCACCGATCTGCACGAGTTTCGGTCCACCCCGACCCCGCCCTCCGGTGGGCTCCGTGGTGGGGTCCGCACCGTGCAGCACGGCCCACCGCGCCCCGGCAGCGAGGTCGTCGACTTCCAGCTTGCGGCGCTTGAGCAGGGTCGATTCGGCGAACGCCAGCAAGGCTCTCGCGTCGAAGTCGGCCAAATTGCTCATGCGAGAAAGTCAATCAGGGACCACCGACACTGACGCCTTGGATCAACCCAGGAATCCCGGAATGTGGACACTTGCCGAGAAAAGATCCGGAACGCGGTTCCGTCGACGCATCCCTCAGCGAACGGGGTGTCCCGCGCCGGCCAGAGCGTCCTTCACGTCGGCGATGCGCAGGGTGCCGAAGTGGAACACGGTTGCGGCAAGCACGGCGTCCGCGCCGGCGTCGACCGCAGGCGGGAAGTGCCCGGTCGCTCCTGCGCCTCCGGAGGCGATCACCGGGATGGTGACCTCACGACGTACGGCCCGGATCAGCTCCAGGTCGAAGCCGTCCTGGGTGCCGTCGGCGTCCATCGCGTTCAGGAGGATCTCCCCCGCGCCGAGCTCACTCGCCCGGGCGGCCCACTCGACGGCGTCCAGGCCGGCCGACTGGCGGCCGCCGTGGGTGGTGACCTCGAAGCCGGAGTCGGTGCCGGAAGCCCGTCTGGCGTCCACAGACAGCACCAGCACCTGGTTGCCGAACCGGTCGGCGACCTCGGCGATCAGCTCGGGGCGACGGATGGCGGCGGTGTTCATCGCGACCTTGTCCGCCCCAGCACGGAGCAGGCGGTCCACGTCCTCGACCGAGGAGACTCCCCCGCCGACCGTCAACGGGATGAAGACCTCCTCTGCGGTGCGGGAGACGATCTCCATCGTCGTGGCGCGGCCCTCGTGGGAGGCCGAGATGTCCAGGAAGGTCAGCTCGTCCGCGCCTTCGGCGTCATAGGTGCGGGCCAGCTCGACCGGGTCCCCGGCGTCGCGCAGCTCCTTGAAGTTGATGCCCTTGACCACGCGGCCGGCATCGACATCGAGACACGGGATGACCCGTACGGCGAGCGACACGGTGCTCAGGCCTGGGTCGGGAGCGTCAGCGCGAGGGCATCCTCAAGCGTGAAGCGACCCTCATAGAGCGCGGTGCCGATGATGGCGCCCTCGACACCCTCGTCGACCAAGCCCTGCAGTGCCTGGAGATCGGCGAGCTCGGTGATCCCACCAGACGCCACGACCGGCGCCATCGTCGCCGCGCAGACGTCGCGGAGCAGGTCCAGGTTGGGGCCCTGCAGCATGCCGTCCTTGTTGACGTCGGTGACGACGTAGCGGGCGCAGCCCTCGGAGTCGAGGCGGGTCAACACCTCGTAAAGGTCCCCGCCCTCGCGGGTCCAGCCGCGTGCAGCGAGCGTCCGGCCCCGGACGTCGAGGCCGATCGCGACTCGGTCGCCGTACTCGGCGATCGCCTTGGCGCACCACTCGGGCTGCTCGAGGGCGGCGGTGCCGATGTTGACCCGGCGGCAGCCGGCATCCATCGCGGCCTTGAGCGACTCGTCGTCGCGGATGCCGCCGCTCATCTCGACCTTGATGTCGAGGGTGCCGACGATCTTGGCCTGCAGCTCACGGTTGTTGCCGCGTCCGAAGGCGGCGTCCAGGTCCACCAGGTGCAGCCACTCGGCACCGGCCTCCTGCCAGCGCAGGGCCGCCTCGATCGGGTCGCCGAACTTCTTCTCCGAACCGGCCACGCCCTGAACCAGCTGGACGGCCTGGCCACCAGCGATGTCGACGGCGGGCAGCAGCTCCAGGTAGTCACTCATGCGACTGATCCTAGGCGGCATCCGCACGCCGACCTCACGAGGTCCTGCACCGTGGTCGCCCGGCGACCGGTCGTCGGGCATCCGGGTGGGTCAGAGCGACTGGACCCAGTTGCGCAGGAGCTGGGCTCCGGCGTCACCGGACTTCTCCGGGTGGAACTGGGTGGCCGAGAGCGGTCCGTTCTCGACGGCCGCGACGAACCGGTCGCCACCGTGCTCGGCCCACGTCACCAGCGGCGCACGGGTCCGGTTGTTCGTCTCCAGCTCCCACTCGCGCACGCCGTAGGAGTGCACGAAGTAGAACCGCTCGGCGGTGATCCCGGCGAAGAGCGAAGTCCCCTCGGGAACCTCGACGGTGTTCCACCCCATGTGCGGTACGACGGGGGCCTGCAGCCGCTCCACGGTGCCCGGCCACTCGTCGCAGCCGGCGGTCTCGACGCCGTGCTCGACACCGCGGGAGAACAGGATCTGCATGCCGACGCAGATGCCCAGGACGGGTCGTCCCCCGGCGAGCCGGCGACCGATCACCTCGTGGCCACGGACCTCGCGCAGGCCCGCCATGCAGGAGGCATAGGCACCGACCCCGGGCACCAGCAGGCCGTCGGCCTCCTGTGCGACCACACGGTCGGTCGTGAGGGTGACCTCTGCGCCGGCCCGCTCCATGGCGCGCACGGCCGAGCGCAGGTTGCCCGACCCGTAGTCGAGCACGGCGACGTGGGGCTTGGTCACAGAGCGCCCTTGGTGGACGGCACTCCGGTCTCGCGCGGGTCGAAGGCGATCGCGTCGCGGAAGGCACGAGCGAACGCCTTGAACTGGGTCTCCACGATGTGGTGCGGCTCGCGGCCGGCCAGCACCCGCACGTGCAGGGCGATGTGGGCGTGGAAGGAGATCGACTCGAACACGTGGCGCGTCAGCGAGCCGAGGAAGAAGTTGCCGGCCGGGTTGCCGATCAGCACGTGCTCCTGGCCCTCGGGCTCACCGGTGTGCACGCAGTAGGGCCGACCCGAGACGTCGACGACGGCCTGGACGAGTGCCTCGTCGAGCGGCACGGTCGCGTCGCCGAACCGGCGGATGCCCTTCTTGTCCCCGAGCGACTCGCGGATCGCCTGGCCGAGCACGATCGCGGTGTCCTCCACCGTGTGGTGGGAGTCGATGTGCGTGTCGCCGCTGGCGTGCACGACGAGGTCGACCAGGGCGTGGCGCGAGAACGCGGTGAGCATGTGGTCATAGAAGCCGACCCCAGTGGAGATCTGGTTCTTGCCGGTGCCGTCGAGGTCGAGCTCGACGTGGATCTTCGACTCGCTGGTCTCCCGGTCGATCCGCGCGGTCCTGCTCATCGGTTGATCTCCTTCATGACCTCGGTCAGTGCGTTCTTGAAAGCCGTCATCTCGTCTGCGGTACCGATCGACACCCGCAGCCAGCCGTCGGGGCCGGTCTCCCGGATCAGCACGCCCCGCTCGACCAGTCCCTGCCACACCGCGTGCCGGTCCTCGAAGGTGCCGAACAACGCGAAGTTCGCGTCGCTCTCGGCCACCTGGAGACCCTGCTCGCGCAGCCAGACTACGCATGCGTCGCGCTCGCTGCGCAGTTCGTCGACCTTTCCGAGCAGCTCCGGGGCGTGCCGCAGGGCAGCCAGCGCGGTCGCCTGGGTGACCGCCGAGAGGTGGTAGGGCAGGCGTACGACCCTGATCGCGTCGCAGATCTCCCGCGCCGCGGCGAGGTAGCCGAGTCGGGCCCCGGCCAGCGCGAACGCCTTGGACATCGTGCGCGAGACGATCAGATTGCGGTGCATCGGCAACAGCTCGAGCGCACTCGGGGTGCCGGAGCGACGGAACTCGCCATACGCCTCGTCGACGACCAGCAGTCCTTCGCCCAGCTCCTCGCACAGCACTCCGACCACCTCGGGCGACAGCGCCGTCCCGGTCGGGTTGTTCGGCGACGGCAGCAGTACGACGTGGGGCCGGTGCTGACGGATCAGGTCCCGGGCGTGGTCCAGGTCGAGGGAGAAGTCGTCCTCGCGGTGCCCGACGACCCACGTGGTGTTCGAGTCGCGGGCATATTCGGGATACATCGAGTAGGTCGGCGCGAAGCTGAGTGCGGTACGTCCGGGGCCACCGAAGGCCTGCAAAAGCTGCAGCATGACCTCGTTGGAACCGTTCGCGGCCCAGACCATCTCGGGTGTGATCGCGTTGCCGCCATCGGTGTTGAGATAGTCGGCCAGCCCGGCCCGGAGCTCGCTGAACTCCCGGTCCGGATAGCGGTTGAGCGTGCTCGCCGCGACGGCGACGGCGGAGGCGATGTCGGCGACCACCTCCGGCGAGGGTCCGTAGGGGTTCTCGTTGACGTTGAGCTGGACGGGCAGGTCGAGCTGCGGGGCGCCGTACGGCTCGATGCCACACAGCTCAGCGCGCAGCGGTGGCCAGGGTGTGCTCATCCGGCTCAGTCCTGGCTCTCGAAACGGACCCGTACGGCGGCGCCGTGACCGGGCAGGTCCTCGGCCTCGGCCAGGTTGACGACGTGGTCGGCCACCTCGGCCAACGCCTCGCGGGTGTAGTCCACGATGTGCACCGCCTTGAGGAACGAGCGCACCGACAGGCCCGAGGAGTGGCACGCACACCCGGCCGTGGGCAGCACGTGGTTGGAGCCGGCGCAGTAGTCACCCAGGGAGACCGGGGCGAACGAGCCGACGAAGACAGCGCCGGCGTTGGTCACCCGGGCCGCCCACTCGGATGCGTCGCGGGTCTGGATCTCGAGGTGCTCGGCGGCATAGGCATCGACCACGGCCAGGCCCTGCTCGAGGTCGTCGACCAGGACGATGCCCGACTGCTGGCCGGCCAGCGAGGTGCGGATCCGCTCGACGTGGCGGGTCGCGGAGACCTGCTTGTCCAGC
>DATCYH010000489.1:0-2454 GCA_036570405.1 Nocardioides sp. | reverse complement strand
TGCGTCGACGACGTGTACGCCGTGCTCCCGGGCCAGGTCGGCCAATCGCGCCGGTGTGTCCGGTGCGACCGTCGAGTGGATCGCCACGGTGAGGCCGGGGCGAGCCGTGTTGAGCGCCTGGTCCAGCACGTCGCGGACCTGGTCGTCGTCGCGGACCATCACGCAGAGCAGGTCGACCGCCCCGGCCAGCTCACCGACGCTGCCGGCGACACTCGCCCCAGCCGCGGCGAGTTCGTCGAGCGGACCCTGCGCCACGTCGTACGCGTGCAGGCCGTCGGGCCAGGCCAGCAGCCGGGTCGCCATCGGCTTGCCGATGTTACCCAGGCCAACGAACCCCACCGCACCCATCAGCGGAACACCTGACCGCCGTCGACCGCCAGCACCTGACCGGTGACCCAGGCCGACTCACCCGAGAGCAGGTAGAGGCAGGCACCGACCATGTCCTCGGGCTGACCCATCCGCTTGATCGCGAGGCCCTTGACCAGGTCCTTGGCCGCGTCGCCGGCCTGGGTCCGGGTCGCCGCAGTGTCGGTGGGTCCGGGGGCGATCGCGTTGACCCGGATCCCCATTCCCCCGAGCTCGTGCGCCAGCTGCTGGGTGAGGCCGTTGACGCCGACCTTGGCCAGGCCGTAGAAGCCGGAGTAGAGCCACGCGGCCGTGGAGCTCTGGTTGACGATCGCTCCCCCGCCGGCTGCCTGCATGTGCGAGAAGACCGCGCGGGTCATCACCAGGGCGCCGTCGAAGTTCACCGACATGAACTTCTTGTAGTAGTCCCAGTCGACGGTGATCAGCAGGTCGAAGGCCATCTCGCCATAGATCGCGGCATTGTTGACCAATCCGTGGATGGCGCCGAACTCCGCGACCGCGGCCTCCGCACAGGCTTGCGCCGAGGCGGCGTCCGAGACGTCGGTACGCACGAAGATCGCCCGGCCGCCGTCGGCCTCGATCTGCTTTGCCACCTGGTTGCCGGAGTCCTCGTTGAGGTCGGCGACCACGACGTTCGCGCCCTCCATGCCCAGTGCCTTCGCATAGGCCTCGCCGATGCCCTGGGCGGCGCCGGTGACGATCACGGTGCGTTCGCCGAAGCGCTTGCCCATCAGTTGACTCCCTCTGCGATCGTCTTGGTCTCGAGGTATTCCTCGAAACCGGCCACACCCATCTCCCGGCCGAGGCCGGACTGCTTGTAGCCACCGAACGGCGCGTCGGCGCCGAACCACTGGCCGCCGTTGACGCCGATGGTTCCCGTACGGATCCGCCTTGCCACCGCCCTGGCCCGCGCCGGGTCCTTGGAGTCGACCGAGCCGGAGAGGCCGTACGGCGAGTCGTTGGCTATCCGGACCGCGTCGTCGTCCCCGTCATGGGGAATCACGACGAGCACCGGGCCGAAGATCTCCTCCCGCGCCACCCGCGCGGTGTTGTCCAGACCGGCGATCACGGTGGGCTCGATCCAGAAGCCCTCCTCGAGCTCGCCGGTGTGCGTGGCGACCCCGCCACCGGTGGCGAACCGGCCGCCCTCCTCCACCGCCAGGTCGAGGTAGCCCAGGATCCGGTCGCGCTGCACCTCGGAGATGACCGGGCCGCAGATGGTTCCGCCGTCGGCGGGGTCCTTGGCACCCAGGGAGGCCATCGTCGCGGCGGCGACCTCGACCGCTTCGTCATACTTCTCCCGCGGCACCAGCAGCCGAGTGGTCAGGGCACATCCCTGGCCGGCGTGGACGGAGACAGCGAACGCCGCTCCCCCGGCCGCCGCGGCGACGTCGGCGTCGTCCAGCACGATCGCGGCCGACTTGCCGCCCAGCTCGAGGAAGACCCGCTTCAGGCTCGGTGCTGCGGCCGCTGCGATCACCCGGCCGGTGGCGGTGGAGCCGGTGAAGGAGACCAGGTCCACGCGCGGGTCGGAGGCGAGCTGTGCGGCGACCGTGTTGTCGCGGGGGGTGACCACGTTGAGCACCCCGGCCGGCAGGTCGGTGTGCTCGGCAGCCAGTCGGCCCAACTCGGCGGCCAGCCACGGCGTGTCCGGGGCCGGCTTGAGCACCACGGTGTTGCCCGCGGCCAGGGCGGGGCCGATCTTGGCCAGGTTGATCTGGTTGGGGAAGTTCCACGGGGTGATCGCGGCGACCACGCCGACCGCCTCGCGGCGGATGGTCCGGCGGCTCTGCAGGCCCATCACCTCACCGATGCCCAGGTCGGTCTCCCACAGATAGGACTCGGCCAGGTCGATGTTCCACTTGAACGTCTCCACCGGGATGTCGAACTGCGGACCGGCCACGAAGAACGCCGGCGCGCCCACCTCGGCAGTGGTGAGCTCACGCAGCGCCTCGGCGTTGTCGACCAGGGCCTGGTGCAGCTGGCGCAGGCAGCGGATCCGCAGTGCCAGGTCGGTCGACCAGTCCGTCTCGTCGAAGGCGCGTCGAGCCGCGGCGATTGCGGCGTCCATGTCCTCCGCAGTGCTGT
>DATCYH010000488.1:0-11939 GCA_036570405.1 Nocardioides sp. | reverse complement strand
GTCGACCTGCCCTACGAACTTCTCGACGCCGGCGGCGAAGCAGTCCGCAGCGGACGCAACGACCTGCTCGGCACGATCGTCGCCCACCATGCCGGCTCCGTCCGGGACGAGAACGGCGGGGCGGTCCTCGACGCCTCCGTGCACAACCTGATCACTGCCCTCGTCGGTGAGACCAGGGGCCGCCTGCGCGCCATGGTCGCCGACATCGAGTCCGGTGGCACCGTCGTCGGTGTCGTCTCCTGGGTGCTCCTGGCCGATGGATGGCACAGCCTGCACACCCGTCAGGAGGGCGGCGTGAACCGGGTCGCGATCCGCCGCGTCATCGCCACCGACCTGGCCGCCGACCTCGGTCCCGTCCTCGCAGAGGTGTCGGCATGAGCACGGACAACCACGACGAGCAGGACGACGAGCAGGGCACCGCGCTGGGTGCTCGAAAGGGCGACGCCATCACCGAGCAGCAGCAGAAGGCGCTGGACAACCAGGCGAAGTATGACCAGATGATGCGCCTGGCCGACCTCTTCGACGCCTCCGGCGACGAGATGCGGACCCGGGCCGCGCTGGGTAACCAGGTGCTCAACGACGAGGCCGTCTCCGACTCCGCCGAGCTGTCGCCCAAGACGTTCAGCCAGGCCGAGCAGGACATCGTCGCGGCCACCACCGGCAAGTCGGGCCTGATGGTTCGCTCGGTCGAGCTGGACGCGGACGCACTCATCGTCCGGGCCACGGTGCTCACCTACCAGTGGATCGACGACCTGCAGGACGTGGCGTACAAGACGCTCGGCTCGATCGCCGCCCGCGCGGTCGGCTACCTGGCGCCCGAGGTGGCGCTGGGAGGCGCGATCTTCTCGGCCGGCCTGATCGAGACCGACGCGCTCGACCGCGACGGCCTGGCCTCCTATCTCAACGAGCTCGCCGACGCCAACCCCGAGCTGATGGACCACTTTGTCAGCGGTGGTGGCGGCCTGATCGAGGGCCTGCAGATGCGGGCGATGCTGACCGCCGCAGTGCTCGGCTCCGACCAGGGCCCGGCCGTCACCCAGGGCGGACTGCGTGCGGTGGGTGCGCCCGAGTTCGGCGACGACTTCTCCAGCGCACTGCGCGACATGGCCGGCGGCGTGATCGACGCGAGCGAGTCCGCAACGGAGTCCGCCACGAACGACGGTGCCGCCGCGCCCCGCACGATCGAAGACCTGATGACCTCACTGAGCCAGGTCGACGGCGACCTGCTCGTCCAGAAACTGCCGGGCGGGCGCTACATCGCCTACTTGCCCAGCCACGGCCGTCGCGGCCGTGCCACCCTGCAACTGGTCGGTAGCGACGTCTCGGGCCGGGTCTCCTCGGTGCTGGAGGCGATTGAGGCCGCGGTCGGCGACGACTCCGGTGCCCGAGTGATGGTCGTCGGGCACGCCCAGGGCGGTGTGGCAGCAGCAGAGATCGCCGCGGCTGCCGGCTCGGACAAGTTCGTCATCGACCAGGTGATCACTGCCGGCGCTCCGGCCGCCCAGGTCACCCGCGTCCCCGACGGCACCACGGTGCTTGCCCTCGAGGACCGCGCCGACCCGGTCGCACTGCTCGGCTCACTGATCAACGCGGGCGTGGCCAACCGGCTCACCGTGGTCTTCGACGGTGGGCAGTTGACCGGCACCGCGGCGTACGTCGAGGGCGGCCGCGCCGCGGACACCGCGACGCACCCGGAGCTCCGGGCGGCGATCCAGCGCATCCACGAACTGGGCTATCTCGCCGGCTGAGCCGGCGCGCACACGTCCAACGCGCCGTTCCTGTCGCTCTGCACCCCGCCAACAGGGTGGGAAGCGACAGGAACGGCGCGCTACATTTCGGTGTTGGGCTTCGGGGGAGCGACTCAGCCCGCCAGGTCGTGGACGAACTCGCCGAGCTGGGTCAGGTTGCGGCACTCCACCATCGGCGCGATCTCGGCGTACGTCGGCGCCGCGCTGTCGCCGCTGCCCCAGTTGCGGGTGTGCTCGGGGTTGAGCCACCAGGTGTTGCGGCACTGGTCGACCATCGTGCGGAAGGACTCCAGCTGCAGGTCGCTGTAGTTCGAGCGCGCATCACCCAGCACCAGCAGGGAGGTCTTCGGGCCGAGCGCGTCGCTGTGGTTCTCGAGGAACTTGTCGAACGCGCGGCCATAGTTGGTCCGCCCCCACAGCGCGGCGTGCGAGGTGGAGGCGGCGAGGTCGGCCATCACCTCGACCACGTCGGCACCGGGCTTGAAGTGGTGGGTGACCTCGTGGACGTGGTCGATGAACGTGAAGGCGCGGACCTTGGTGAACTGGTCGCGCAGCGCGAAGACCAGCAGCAGGGTGAACTGAGCGAAGTTGGCCACCGACCCGCTGACGTCGCAGAGCACGACCAGCTCGGTGCGGTGCGGCCGCTTCGGCTTGTGGTGGGTGGTGATCGGGACGCCACCGGTTGAGATGGAGGCCCGGACCGTACGCCGGAAGTCCAGCGGCCCGCGTCGTTTGGCGTGGTGCTCCTGGGTCAGTCGGGTCGCGAGACGACGGGCCAGCGGTTGGATCTCGCGGCGCATCGCGTCCAGGTCCTCGCGGCGCGCGGAGAGGAAGTTGAGGTTGTCGATGGTCGGGCGGACGGTGGTCCGTGAGACCTGGGTGGCGCCCTTCTGTTCGGCGATCCGGCGCAGGGCCTCTCCCTCGACGACCTTGGTGAACCGGTCGACCGCGGCAACCGCCCGACGGCGCGCGGAGGCCTGGTCCATCCCCTGCCCGAGCAGCGCGGCCACGATCCGCTCGACCAGCTCCTCGGCCGAGACTCGCTTGAGCGCCTGGTAGGCGCTGAACGAGGAGAGCCCCGGTGCCCGTCCGGGCATAGAGCCGAAGGTGCCCACCGCCTCGATCGCCAGCTCGTTGAGCTGAGCGGCGTCACCGGTCTCCATCGCCTCGGCGAGGCGGTCGCGGAACTCCTGGAGGGCGGGACCGGTGTCCTTGGGCAGCGCCCTTTCCCCATCACTGTCCCCGTTCTCACCCGAGGCCACGTGTCCGGCACCGACCAGGGCCGGGAAGAAGAGGTCGAAGATCGAGTCGAACTGCGGGCGATGGGCGGAGCGCTTGACGAGCGTCGCGGCGTACGCCGTGCGCACCTGCTCGCGGTCGTGCCAGCCGAGGCTGGTCACCGCCTTCGCCGCGTCGATGTCCTCGGACATCGAGACCGGGAGGCCCGCCGAGCGCAGGGCCTCGACGAACTCGATGTGTCGAGGCAGGAGTCCACTCATGAGCGCAGTCGCAGTTCCTTGACGGCCCGGTCGTGGTCGGAGACGTGCTTGAGCACGGCGCCCAGGGTGGTGGTGATCGCGGCGTTGTCGAGGTCCTGGATCTGCAGCGCGATCAGGGTGCGGGCCCAGTCGATCGACTCGGAGATCGACGGAGCCTTCTTCAGCTCCAGGTCGCGCAGCCGGGTGATCACCTCGACCACCTGGCCGGCCAGCTTCTCGGGCAGCTCGGGGACCCGGGAGAGCAGGATCTCCTGCTCGCGCTCCGCGTCCGGATAGTCGAGGTGCAGGTAGAGGCAGCGGCGCTTCACCGCCTCGGACAGCTCCCGGGTGGCGTTGGAGGTGAGCACCACGAACGGCCTGCGGGTCGCGGTGACGGTGCCGAGCTCGGGGATGGTGACCTGGAAGTCGGAGAGCACCTCGAGGAGCAGACCCTCGACCTCGACGTCGGTCTTGTCGACCTCGTCGATGAGCAGCACGGTGGGCTCGTCGCGACGGATCGCGGTGAGCAGCGGCCGGCTGAGCAGGAACTCGTCGGTGAAGATGTCGTCGTGGGTCTCCTCCCACGACTGTTCCGGGCCGGTCGCCTGGATGCGCAGCAGCTGCTTCTTGTAGTTCCACTCATAGAGCGCGCGGGCCTCGTCGAGTCCCTCATAGCACTGCAGCCGGATCAGCTCGGACGTCGTCGCCGTGGTGACCGCCTTGGCCAGCTCGGTCTTGCCGACGCCGGCCGGCCCCTCGATCAGCAGCGGCTTGCCCAGCGCGCCGGCCAGATAGGCCGTGGTCGCGGTGGCGGTGTCCGCGAGATAGCCGGTGGCCCCCAACCGGGTGAGAGCGTCGTCGGGAGAGCTGAACCAGTTCGCGTCAGGGGTCACCGCTCGAGCATAGGTCGCGGCAGGAGCTACCGATCGCCTCGGGGGCACTTCCCGCCGCACACCGCCGAGTCGGCAGTTGTTGACGACAACCTGTCGTGAACAACTGCCGAGTCGGCGGTGGAGGATCACTTGTAGAGCTTGATCCGCGCGTTGATCGGGCGGTGGTCGGAGCGCAGCCCGCCGAACACCCTGTGGCTGGTGAACTTCGCGTCCTTCGCGGTACCGTTGACGTCCTTGGTGCCGAGGTAGACGTAGTCGATGAAGTTCGTGCCCTTGGTGCCCAGGCTCGGGTTCTTGAGCTTGGCATAGCTGGGCACCAGCACGCCGGCGAACTTGCGGTGCGGGAACGACTGGGGGCCACGCGTCTTGTCGCAGGAGTAGCGCACGTTGAAGTCACCGGTGACGACGGTGTGCGTGGACCGCTGCCGCGCCGCAATGTCACGGACGTCCTGGAAGTGCTCCTTGGCTCGGCGGGCGTTGACGTTGTCCTTCGCCTTGCCGCAGTTCGCACCGTCGTGGCGCTGGATGTCGGAGTTCGCGTGCACGTTGAGCACCGAGATCGTCTTCCCGCTCTTGCGGTGTTTGAGCACCACCCGCGTGGTGAACCGGGCCGGGAACTTCTTGGCGATCCCGCCGTGGGCGAAGTAGGCCTTGTTCGAGCCCTTCACCAACGCGTAGACGCGGTTGTCCCACGAGATCGGCAGCTCGCGTGCGGTGCGCTTGCCCTTGGAGTTGTAGAACTTGGCGGTCTTCCAGCCCTTGGGGAGCTGCTTGTCATAGACGGAGAGGAAGTTCTGCGCCTCCTGCCATCCGATGATGTCGACGTCGGCTGTGCTGATCAGCTTGTGCGCGTCGGCCTTGGCCTGGGCGGCAGTCAGGTTCTGGAACGCGTTGAAGCTGGTCACGCCGATGGTGTCGTACGCCGTGCCCTTGGGGTTCGCGGCAGCTGCGTCGGCCGATCCGGTGGTGGCGGTCGGCACGAGCGTTGCCCCCAGGATGAGGGCGAGGGCCGGTGCGGCCTTCTTGATGGTGCGCATGGTTGTCCATCCCTTTCAGGTCCGAGATACATGAACACCACCTCCCTTCCCGGCTCGGCGGGCTTGAACCCTCGCCACGCCGGGACCGCCAGACCTCAACGGGTCTCGATCGGCACGTCGTCGGCAGTGACCGGGCCGACGAGCCGCTCGGACCACAGGTACGGCACGGGCTCGCCGCCCGCGGTCAGCCGCACCGGGTCGTCGGTGTCGAGTGCGTCCTGGGCGGTCCAGACGATCTGCTGCATCGCCATCGCGCCGTCGACCATGCACGCCAGCGACGCCGTCGGCCAAGGGTCGGACAACGGTGAATGACCGACCGGGTTGGGAGCGAAGTCGACCGTGACGACACCGTCGTCGTGCGTCACTGCGGCGATCTCGTGGGTCTGCTCGTCCTGCCGGGAGAAGCTGCCCACCGGCGTCCACTTGGGATCCAGGCCCTCGTGGGTGGCTGCGGGATCGGCGCCCATGAGGGCGGTCAACGCCTCGACTGCCGGGTCGTCGCTGCCGGGGACCTCGACGGCCACCTTGCGCAACGAGGTCGGGTGCAGGCACTGCGACATGCCACCGTTCCTGCTGCCTGGTTCCCAACCGTCCTGGAGGTAGACGTGGGCCGTCGTGGACGGCGTACTGCTCTGGTCGGCGATGGTCGCGTCGCGCTGACCGTCACCGCCGCTGACCTGGGCGATCGCCACGCCGCCGACGGCGACGGTCACGACCGCCGCGACCGTGGTGACCACGCCCACCCGGCGACGCTGTCGACCGCGCCCCCTGGCCACGAGCCTCGCGGTGTCGACACTGGTTTCGGGCAGGGCGCCCGCGACGCCCTCGATCAGAGCGCGTGCCTGTTTCTCATCCATGGTGTTCTCCTTGGTGCTCACTCAGGTGGGGGCTGGTCGACAGGGTGGACAGTGCCCGCGACAACCGGCTCTTGGCGGTGCCGGGTGGGATGCCGAGCACCCGGGCGGTTTCGGCCTCGCTCAGCTGCAGATGGAAGCGGAGTACGACGACCTCCCGCTGTTCCTTGGTCAGGGAACCGAGGGCGCGTTCCACGGCGTCCCTCGCCGCCAGATCGGTCTCACTGTCGGGTGCGGTGGACTCGGGCAGCGACTCGGTCGGGCGCTCGCGCCACCACCGTCGGCGGCGCGAGGCGCGCATCGTGTTTAGGAGCATCGCCGAGACGTAGGCGTCACGGTGCTGTGCCTGCTCGACCTTGCGCCAGGAGACGAAGGCCTTCTCGAGCGTGGTCTGCACCAGGTCCTCGGCGTCGTGGAGCGGGCAGCCCAGGAGCATCGCGGCCCGGACCAGCGTGGTCCATCGCGCCGCGGCGTAGTCGGCGAAGTCCGCCTGCTCGGTGTCTCGCACCATCGTGCTCCCTCGTTGTCGCAGTTCGTCCCCCCTTGGATGCGCGAGCAGGCCGATTCGGTTCCCCCCCGACGCCGGCACCGGGTCGCGTGTGGGCGACGATGGCGGCATGGAGTACTTCACCCGGCTCAGCGACACCGCGTTCCGTGCCACGGAGCACACCTCTGGAGCCTGGGACCCGGAGGACCAACACATCGCCCCGGCCCTCGGGCTCCTCGCGCACGTGGTCGAGGCGGACCGCGATGCGCGCCGGGACGACGCGCCGGTGGTCACGCGGGTCTCCTACGACATCCTCGGGACGGTGCCGGTGACCGACTTCGAGGTGGCGGTCGAGGTGCTGCGGCCGGCTCGGACGATCGAGCTCGTCGAGGCCAGGCTCAGGCAGGCCGGGCGGGACGTCGTACGACTGCGGGCGTGGTTGCAGCTCACCCGTCCGACCGCCGGGGTGGCCGGGACCTCGACCCCGCCGATGCCGGGCCCTGCGGACGTCGAGCCGTGGGACGTGGCCGAGTTCTGGCCCGGCGGATTCATCGCCTCCGTGGAGGTACGCCGTCGACTCGAGGCTCCCGGGCGCGGCCTGGTGTGGGTGCGCAGCGACGTACCGCTCCTGGCCGGTGAGCCGAGTGGACCGGTCGCGCAGTTCCTGCGGCTCGTCGATCTGGCCAACGGGATGAGCGTGCGCGAGGACCCCCGCAAGGTGCTCTTCCCCAACCTGGACCTGACCGCGCACCTGTTCCGTGCGCCGGCCGGGGAATGGGTCGGGTTCGACACCACCGTCAGCTTCGGGGACTCCGGGATCGGGCTGACCAGCACTGTCCTGCACGACGAGGCCGGGCCGGTCGGGAGCATGGCGCAGACGTTGACCGTCCGGCCGTTGTAGCCAGAAATGACAAGATCCGAACCCACATCCGTGGGTTCGGATCTTGTCGATGTCCTGAGACATCACATGGCGGTGGCGGTGGGATTTGAACCCACGGTGGGTTTGACCCCACACATCATTTCGAGTGATGCACCTTCGGCCGCTCGGACACGCCACCGCCGGAGAGATTACCGGAAGTCGCCCGTGGGGCCGAAATCGCGTCAGGTCATCACGGCCTGGGTCTGGGTGGTCAGGGAGATCAGCCGGCCCTCCAGGTCGCGCACCTCGGTCTGTACGACGATCTGCGTCCGCCCCCGCTGGAGGGCACGGGCGGTGGCGGTCGCCGTACCGGCCAGCAACGGCCGCATCAGCTGTGTGCTGGACGTGGTGGTCGAGGTCCGCGCCCCGTCGGGCAGGCCGAGGAACGCACACGCCGCGCCAATGCTGTCGGCCAACGTCATCAGCGCTCCCCCGTGCATCGCACCGCCCGCCGTGCACAGGTGCGGTGCCCAGTCGAGGTGGCCGGTGACGGTGTCGGGCGAGGCCTTGTCGATCACGATGCCGACCCCGGCCGCGAACGGCATCAGGCTGATCAGGTCGTTCATCGCGCCGCCATCCTGAGCTGCAGCACCGCGAAGCCGGAGACGACCGCGGCCTGCATCAGGCACCAGACGACACCGACGGTCGTCAGGTCGAGCAGGAAGATCGCGGCGATCGACGCGGCCACCCACACCAGGTTGGCGATCGCGACCTCACGGACGAGCGGGGTGGGGATCGGCTTGCGGGTCGCGACCCACTCCAGCGCCCCGGCCCACGCCAGCAGGAAGACACCGATGGCGATCAGGAACGTGGTGGACGCTCCGAGCAGTTCGTCGAGGACGACAGCGCCGGCGATGTAGGCGATGCCGTTCAGGCCCGAGACCCCGGCGTCGAGCAGCAGCACGGTGCGCAGGGTCAGGCGGGTCGTGGTCAGGGACGGGTTCTGGGTTCGAGTGGTCATGGCACCACCGTCGGCCCGACCAGGTCACCGTGTCGATGACCTCGCAGGTAATGGCGAGCACGACCCGCGGCGTACAGACTGAGACCCATGAGCAGCGCCGTCCTCGACTCCGCCCCATCCCTTGGCCAGCCGATCGGGCCGCTGATCCGGGAGTGGCGCAACCGTCGGCGCCGCAGCCAGCTCGAGCTCTCCAACGAGTCCGGGATCAGCACCCGGCACCTCAGCTTCGTCGAGACCGGGCGCTCGCGGCCCAGCCGGGACATGGTGCTGCGCATCGCCGACCAGCTCGAGGTGCCGCTGCGGGAGCGGAACACCCTCCTGCTCGCCGCGGGCTATGCGCCGGCCTATGACGAGCGCACCCTGGAGGCCGACGACATGTCCGCGATCCGCGAGGCGCTCGACCTGATCCTCACCGGCTATCAGCCCTTCCCGGCGCTGGTGGTCGACCGCGACTGGAACCTCGTCCAGGCCAACGACGCCGTGACGCCGCTGCTCGCCGACGTGGCGCCCGAGCTTCTCGAAGGACCGGTGAACGTGCTGCGGCTCAGCCTCCACCCGGACGGGATGAGCAGCCGGATCATCAACCTCGCCGAGTGGCGCGGTCACCTGCTCGACCGGCTGGCCCGCGAGCACGCCGTCACCGGGTCGGCACGGACCAAGGCGTTGCACGACGAGCTGCTCGACTATCCGGGCGGCATCACCCACGCGCCGCCGGACGGGCGGATCGCCGTGCCCATGCGGCTGCGCACCGAGGCCGGTGAGTTGTCGTTCATCAGCACGGTGACCACGTTCGGCACGGCGGTCGACATCTCGGTCGCGGAGCTCACCGTGGAGGCTTTCCTGCCTGCGGATGCGGCGACCGCGGCGGCGCTGCGCGGCTGACGGTCATGGCCTCGAGTCGGCTCGGACCTCAGCGGTGCTGGTCGAAGAACTCCTGCAGCAGCGCCGCGGACTCCTCGGCCAACACCCCGGAAATCACTTCGGGGCGGTGGTTGAGCCGACGGTCGCGGACCACGTCCCACAGCGACCCGACCGCACCCGCCTTCTCGTCGAACGCACCGAAGACCACCCGGTCCACGCGCGAGAGCACGATCGCCCCGGCACACATCGTGCACGGCTCGAGGGTGACCACGAGCGTGCAGCCGCTCAGCCGCCACTCACCGATCGCCCGTGCTGCCTGGCGGATCGCGATCACCTCGGCGTGTCCGATCGGGTCGCCCTCGGCCTCACGGACGTTGTGCCCGCGGCCGATGATCTGGCCCCCAGGCGCCAGCACGACAGCACCGATCGGTACGTCGCCTGTCGCAACCGCCGCCGACGCCTCGGCCAGCGCCGACCGCATCGGGTCGACGTACGGACTTGTGCTCACGCCGAGGTGAGGCCGACCGCGTCGTCGAACGCCGGCCCGAAGCCGATCCGGGTCGCGATGTCGGAGAGCATCTCGTCGGGGTAGAGGTCGAAGTCGTCGATCAGCACGCCCATGTCGATGGCGTGCATGCCGAGGTCGCCGAGGATGTCGAGGTCACCGGCCGGTGCCGAATCGTCGTCCTCCTCGGGGAAGGGCAGGTTCAGGTGCTCCACCGCGGTACGGGCCAGGTCCCACTCGTCGGCGGCAGTGATGTCGGAGAGCAGGATCCGCACCTGCGGACCGAGCACCCTCACGATCAGGAAGACGTCCTCGTCGAAGCCGATCATCGCGATCGCTCCACTGTCGCTGGGGAACCGGCGCAGGCCCGAAGCGAGAGTCTCGACGGACTGCAACGCCGGGTCGGCGATCTCCTGCACGTCCCATTCGCCGTCCTCACGGAAGGCAGCGAACGCGAAGTCCACGTCAAGCAGGTCGACCATGGCAGTCTCCTTGGGCCCCTACAGCTGCGGAACGAGCGTGTTCTCGACCAGAGTGACAGAGGTTGAGCGCTGGAACCAACCCGTTCAGACAAACGTTGCCGGGGCTGGACTAGGTTTTCTCCCATGCGTACCCATGTCGTCGACCACCCGCTCGTTGCCCACAAGCTGACCACGCTGCGGAACAAGGAGACGGACAGTCCCACGTTCCGCCGGCTGACCGACGAACTGGTCACCCTGCTCGCCTACGAGGCGACCCGCGACGTCCGTGTCGAGGACGTCACCATCTCCTCGCCCGTCTCCACCGCCAACGGGGTGAAGCTGGCCTCCCCCAAGCCCCTCGTCGTGCCCATCCTGCGCGCCGGGCTGGGGATGCTCGACGGCATGGTGCGGCTGCTCCCGACCGCCGAGGTCGGCTTCCTCGGGATGATCCGCAACGAGGAGACCCTCGAGGCCTCGACCTATGCCGAGCGCCTGCCCGAGGACCTGTCCGGGCGCCAGTGCTACGTCCTCGACCCGATGCTGGCCACCGGCGGGACGCTGGCCGCAGCGATTCGGTTCCTGGTCGACCGCGGCGCCAACGACATCACCGCGATCTGCCTGCTGGTGGCACCCGAGGGGTGTGAGCGTCTTGCCGAGGAGCTCGCCGACCTCGATGTCCCGGTCACCATCGTGACCGCGGCAATGGACGAGAAGCTCAATGAGCTCGGCTACATCGTGCCGGGGCTTGGGGATGCCGGGGACCGGTTGTACGGGGTTGCGCACTGACGAAGTCACCGGGTACCGGGTGACTCCGGTGCTTCCCGGGCGAGATCTTGCCCGGGAAGCACCGGACTTGCCCGGGAAGTCCCGGGCGTGGACCTCTCAGCGGCTCAGAACTCTCTAGCCGGTTCGTTCTGCAGCCGGCGGAACGCGAAGGCGCCAGCGATGCTGATCACCGGGACTGCGACGAACAAGCCGATGCAGCAGGCCAGCAGACCCGCCAACGCGCACAGGAACCCGAGCAACGCCAACAGCGCACACTGGCCGAGGTTGGCGCTGACCAACCGGAAACTCGATCCGATCGCCTGGATCGCGCTCTCTCCCTTGGCCACGATGAAGTGGTTCGTGAAGAAGGTCAGGAAGATCACCGCAAGGCCGGGCAGCACGCACAGCAGCGCGCCGATGAACGTGGCGATGCCGAGGACGACGGCGGCAATCAGCACCTGGACGAAATTGATGCGGGTGAACATCCCACCGAAGCTGACCTGATTGCCATCGACGATGTCGAGCACGAGTCGAAGCACGACCGCCGAGATCACCAGGCTCACGATCGTAGCCGCGACGTTGAAGACCAAGGTGAGTGGGTTGAACTCCACCTCGGGGCTCGAACCGGCCTCGGCCGAGAACTGGAAGATCTCCCCGCCTCCGACGACGGTCCCGATCCCCTGCAGGACTCCCGGGATCAGGAACGCGAACAGCGTCGCGCCGATCATCACGCCAGCGTAGTTCCGGAAGGCTCTCCATCCGTAGGCGATCGCCTGGGTCGCCTCGAACGCCGGAGGGCCACCATAGGGACCACCTGGCGGGGGGCCGCCGTACGGCCCTCCCGGCGGCGTCCATCCTGGCGGCGGTGCAGGTTGCTGACCCCACCCACCCTGTCCCGGGGGCGGCGGAGGGGTCGCATCCCAACCGCCTTGAGCCGGTGGAGGCAGCGGCTGGTCCCATCCGCCCGGAG